>CAXYUI010000027.1:0-12601 GCA_964291975.1 uncultured Formivibrio sp.
ACCACGATGCCGGTCGGAATATGCACAATGCGCACGGCCGAGTCGGTTTTGTTGATGTGCTGGCCGCCCGCGCCGGAAGCGCGGAAGGTGTCGATACGGATGTCGGCCGGATTGATGTTCACTTCAGCCAGTTCGTCCGCTTCCGGCATCACCGCCACTGTGCAGGCGGACGTATGAATCCGCCCCTGCGTTTCGGTGACTGGCACGCGTTGCACGCGATGGCCGCCCGATTCGTATTTCAGCCGCGAATACGCGCCAAAACCCGCGATACGCGCGATGATTTCCTTGTAACCACCCAGGTCGGATTCGCTGGCCGACATGATCTCCACTTGCCAGCGCTGGCGCTCGGCGTAGCGCGAATACATGCGAAACAGATCGGCGGCAAACAGCGCCGATTCGTCGCCGCCGGTGCCGGCGCGGATTTCCAGAAAAATATTGCGTTCGTCGTTGGGATCTTTGGGCAGCAGGGCTTTTTGCAGCTCGACTTCAAATGCTTCAATCCGCGCCTTGCCCGTTTTGAGTTCTTCTTCGGCGAGTTCTTTCATGTCCGGATCGGCCAGCATTTCCTGTGCGGCTTCCAGATCGGATTCGGTCTGACGGAAGCGGTGATAGAGCTCAACCACAGGTTCGAGTTCGGCGTGCTCGCGCGTGAGCTTGCGGTATTGATCCATGTCGCGCGTGGCGCCTTCAGAGGCGAGCAGCGCGCCGACTTCTTCCAGACGGTCGGCAAGTTGGGCCAGTTTGTTGACGATCGAGGGCTTCATGCTTAATCCGTGTCGCGCAGGCGATAAAGCCGGCGTATCAGTTTGATGAGTTCTTCCTGCTCGCTCGCTTGCGCGGCATTGAGCGCGGCGAGCGGCGGGTGCAGGAGTTTATTCGAAAGCGCGCGCGCAAACTCGTCGAGCACTTCTTCGGCGGGTTGGCTGGCCAGTTTTTTGCGAGCGCGCATAAGTTCGTTGCGGGTGATGCGTTCGGCATGGTCGCGCAATTCGCGGATGGTCGGCACCACGGCGCGGCTCGCTAACCATTGGCGAAACTGATCGAGTCTTTCTGTAATGATCTCTTCGGCGACGACCACTTCCGCCGAGCGCGCCGCCAGCCCCTGGCGCACGATTTCCGCCAGATCATCCACCGTGTACAGATAGGCATCGGCGAGCTGGCTGACTTCGGCTTCCACATCACGCGGTACGGCCAGATCGACAATGAACAGAGGCCGACGTTTGCGAGCCTTCAGCGCGCGCTCGACCATGCCTTTGCCGATCAGCGGCAAGGATGACGCGGTCGAGGTCACCACGACATCGAATTCGGCCAGTCGCAGCGGCAGGTCGGTCAGCAGCAGCGCTTCGGCGTTGATTTCTGCGGCCAGCGCTTCGCCGCGGGCGCGGGTGCGGTTGGCGATGGCCATCTTGCGCGGTTGTTGTTCGGCAAAATGCCGTGCGCACAGTTCGATCATCTCGCCGGCACCCACAAACAGTACGGCGCACTCCGCCACGGAGGGGAAAATCCGTTCGGCTAACTTGACGCTGGCTGCGGCCATTGAAATGGATGATGCCGAAATGCGCGTATTGGCGCGCACTTCGCGACCTACTGAAAAAGCATGTTGAAACAAGCCGTTGAGCAGAACGCCGAGCGTACCGGCTGCGCGGGCGACTTTTTCAGCGTCGCGCAACTGACCCAGAATCTGGTTTTCACCGAGCACCATGGAATCGAGCCCGGCAGCAACACGGCTGACATGCTGAGCCGCTGTGTCGTCTTGAAAAACATACAGGTGCTCGCTCAGTTCATGGGGCTGGCGACCCCGGTTATGGGCAAGCCAGTTCAACACCAAATTGGGTTCGCGGGCGTTGCAATAGATTTCTGTGCGATTGCAAGTCGACAAGATCGCAGCTTCGAACACGCCCTGTTCCGCCACCAGATCGTGCAGTGCGATAGGCAGGTCGGCCGGCGCAAAGGCGAGCCGCTCCCGCACCGCAATGGGCGCTGTTTCATGGTTGAGGCCGAGCACGATCAGTGGCATGCGGGGTGAATTGTTCAAGCCGGGATGGGCATTGTACCCCAAGCGTGGATCAGGACGTCTTGGCCGGCGCGGGCGGGCACAACGCCTTGCGTCCGGGCGCGGCACGCCACGGATTGAACCAAAGTTTGTGCTGACTGAGCGGCGTTTCTTTGCTCAGGAATGGATTGTCGATGCGGAAAATACGCCGGCCACAGAAAGTTTCTGGCTTGAGGTAAGCGCCGTGATGGCGCTGGAATATTTCGTGGAAAGAGCCATCGCGCAACATGGTTTTCATCCCCGCTTCAATGCGCTGAGCCAAGCGGGGTTGGCTTGGAGATACAAAGAAATACTGAGGTAGCGGCATATAGAGCAAGAGATCGCGCTCGATGGCCATTTGCGGAAAACGCGACTGGTATTGGTTTAATTCGATAAATGCTTCATGCGTGCCGCGCGTGACATAGTCAAAGCGCCCATTGATTAGCATCCGAAATTGCCCTTCGTAATCATCGAAGGGCACCAAAGTGAAGCCGTGGTGTTGCAAAACCCGGTAGTTGGACCAGTTTGCTCCTGCGCCAGAGCGCAGCGATTTAAGTTCTGTCAGCTTGCGAATACGACTGAAGCGGGCTTGATCCTCGGCGCGAATCAAAAAAATCCGGTAGGACATCAACCCCATTTCAACGGGGATGCGCACAGGCAAGGCTTCGCTTTCCCATTCGGTGCGCGTCACGACCGCCGCGACATTGACGTGTTCCCCTCGCTTGATCTCATGCAGCAAGCGGTCATTGCTCGCGATTGCTTGATGAGCCACATCACCACGCTGCATAAGCACATGCGCTTGCTGGAAGGTGTAGGAGCCATAGCGGTCTTGGGTTTTCTTGAGTGCGGTTTCCAGAATCTCGTAGGTATAGGCGCTGCGCTTGTCGCCGGGCGTGTTGGGGCGATTGACGATGACTGCATCGGTCGCCTCTAGCCAAGAACTCCAGCACAGGATGAACAGAAGAATGAAACGCATGATGCCCTTCCAACAAGAGTGGGCATCTTAACTTACAACGGTGAGCTTGTCCTCTTTGCGCCTTTAATTTTCCACTAAATAACGCGATTGAAATCAAAGGCTTGGTTTTGTTTTCTCTGTCCTTTCGGATGTCGTTTTTATACGGCTGGGCGCGGCTTTTTCTTGCCTGTCAATTGGACATTGCTTTTGCTGCGTGCGCAGAGGGCTTTTTTCCCCGGAGCGGCTCGCCAGGGGTCGAACCACAGTTCGTGCTGATCCAGCGGGGTTTCCTTGCTCAGGAACGGATTTTCGACATGGAATACGCGACGCTCGCACAAGCGTGCTTGTTCGATGATTGGGCCTTGGTGCAATTGGAACAGACGCAAGAATGAACCATCGCGCAACATCAAGCGCAATCCCGCTTCGATGCGTTCAGCCAGGCGAGGTTGTTTGGGTGAGACAAAGAAATACAAGGGCAGTGGCATATAGAGCAGCAAGTCACGCTCAATGGCCATTTCAGGAAAATGTGGGCCGTAGGTGTCGATTTCGGAGAAGGCTTCGTGCGCGCCGCGTGCGATGTAATCAAAGCGCTGGGCCAGTAACATGCGGAACTGACTTTCGTACTGATTGGTCGGCACCAGGGTGAATTGGTGGTGTTGCAGTACGCGGTAGTTGGACCAGGCTTCGCCCGCGCCCGAACGGAGTGCTTTTAATTGGGCGAGTTCGTGGATCGCGCTAAATTGTGCCTGCTCCGATTTACGGATCAGGAAAATGCGGTAAGACATCAGTCCCCGATCGATCGGAATACGGATAGGCAGCGCCTCCCTTTCCCACTCGTCACGGGTCACCACCATGGCGACATTGACCAATTCTCCGCGCTTGATCTCATACAGTAATCGGTCGTTGCTGTTGGCAAATTTAGGTGAATTGGCCACGCTCCCTCGCGGGAGTTCCAGGCTAGCCAGGCGCAGCTCATAAGGCCCGTATTGTGGAATGGATTTCTGCAAAGCCTGCAACAGGAGGGCGTAGGCGTAATCGTTGCGTTTGTCGGTGGCGGAATAAGGGCGGTTCACGATGACCAGATCGTTGGCTTGCAGTGCAGCGCCCCAGCACAAAAGAAATAGCAAAACGAAACGCATGAATTCCCCTTTTTGGAGAAGGGATTCTAGCGTGCCTTGCTTCTTACCTCGGCGCTGCATGGGTGACGGGTCGTAGATTTACAACAAACCCGATGCGCTCGTGCCGTTTAAAAGCGCGGTGGGTTACGACGGGTTTTTCTGGACGCGGACGCATAAGGGCTTTTTCCCAGGTGCGGCGTGCCAGGGGTCAAACCAATATTCGGCTTTGTTCAACGGCGTTTCTGGGCCGAGGAAGGGATTGTCGATCCGGAAAATGCGGCGCTCGCAAAAGCGGGTGGATTGAATCATCTGGCCGTGATGACGCAGGAAGATGTCCTGCAAGCTGCCGTCGCGCAGCATGATTTTCAATCCGGCTTCAATCCGTTGCGCCAGCCGGGGGCGAGAGGGTGAAACAAAGAAATAGCGTGGCGAAGGCACAAAGAGCGCGATGTCCTCTTCGACGGCCATGCCGGGATATTTGTCGCGGCGGCCATCCAGTTCCAGAAAAGCTTCGTTTACCCCGCGCGTGATGTAATCGAAACGGCGCGCCGCCAGCATCTGGAACATGCCTTCGTAGGTGTTGAAGGGCATTTGCGTAAACCCGTGGTGTTGCAGTACACGGTAGGTGGACCAGGTTTCACCGGTGCCGGCGCGCAGGCGCTTGAGTTGATCCACATTCTGGATGGCGCTGAATTTGGGTTGGTCTTCACGGTTGATCAGAAAAATACGGTAAGACAGCAGCCCCAGATCCACCGGGATGCGCACTGGCAGCGCTTCTTTTTCCCATTCCGGGCGGGTGACCAGCGGGGCGACATTGACGAGTTCGCCGCGCTTGATCTCAAAAAGCAGGCGGTCGTTACTGGCCTGAAAAACCGGGTTGCTGGCGGCGTGGGACAACTTGGCGCGCAGCATCACCAGATCGGCCTGACGAAATTCAAACGAACCAAAGCGGGCTTGGGTTTTCTTGAGCGCCTCGCGCAGCACCTCAAACGAATAATCGTTGCGTCGATCTTGCTCGGACTCGGGCTTGTTGACGATCACGAGGTCGTGGGCGAGCAGGGCTGTGCTCCAGAACAGCAGGGTGCAGATCATGGCGCGCATGGCGATTCCCCTGAAAACGGATTTTCCCATGCTAGTGCGTGGGTGAAGCGGCTGCGAAAGAGAAGTGTCGTTCGGCTTGGTCAGCGGCCTGTGTCATACTCATCGTCAACTTTTTGAAAGGGTTGCCGCGATGAATCTCGATGCCATGAATGCCCTCTGTGCCGGTCACCATGCCGATCCGTTTGCGCTGCTCGGCCTGCACAAGGAAGGCAGTCATCAGGTGGTGCGTGCATTTCTGCCCCATGCCACGCGCGTCATCGTGCGTCAGCAAGGACGCGATGTGTGCGAACTGGCGCAACGGGATGAGCGCGGCTTCTTTGCTGGCGCGCTGCCCGATCGCACTTCTGGCCTCAATTACCGACTGGCCGTTGAATGGGATGGGCAGATGGTTGAAATCGACGATCCCTACCGCTTTCCGCCGGTGCTGGGTGAAATGGATGTCTGGCTTTTGTCAGAAGGCACGCACCTGCGCCCTTACGAAAAGTTGGGCGCGCACCCTTGCCAATTTGACGGCGTGGCCGGCGTGCGTTTCGCGGTCTGGGCGCCCAATGCGCGACGTGTTTCGGTGGTGGGCGATTTCTGTTGCTGGGACGGTCGGCGTTTCCCGATGCGACTACGGCGCGAATGCGGGGTTTGGGAAATCTTCCTGCCCGGCGTGCAGGAAGGCGCGCTCTATAAGTTTGAGATTCTCGACGCGCACGGCCAGACTCGCCTCAAGTCCGACCCCTATGCTTTTGCGGCTGAATTGCGACCCGGTACGGCGTCCAAAGTCGCCCGCCTGCCCGAGATTGTGCCGGTCAGCGAAGCGCGGCGGCAGGCCAATGATTTAGCTGCGCCGATCAGTATTTATGAAGTCCACCTCGGTTCATGGAAGCGGAAAGAGGGCAGTCGCTGGCTGAACTGGCAAGACTTGGCTGAGCAACTGATTCCATATGCCAAGGATATGGGCTTTACCCATCTGGAACTCTTGCCGATCAACGAGCATCCATTTGATGGTTCTTGGGGGTATCAGCCCCTGGGTCTGTACGCGCCAACCTCACGCTTTGGCGATCCGCAAGATTTCCGTGCTTTTGTCGATGCCGCGCACGCGGCCGGACTGGGCGTGATTCTGGATTGGGTGCCAGGGCATTTCCCGACCGACGCGCACGGGCTGGCGCAGTTCGATGGCACGCATCTGTATGAGCACGCCGATCCGCGCGAGGGCTTTCATCAGGATTGGAGCACGCTGATCTACAACTACGGCCGCAATGAAGTGCGCAATTTCCTGATCGGCAACGCGCTGTATTGGCTGGAGCGCTTCGGGGTCGATGGCCTGCGTGTCGATGCGGTCGCTTCGATGCTGTACCGTGACTATTCGCGCAAAGAGGGCGAGTGGATTCCCAACGAGTTTGGCGGGCGCGAAAACCTGCAGGCCATCGACTTTCTGCGCCGCATGAATGAAGTGGTCGGCATTGAGCGCCCCGGAGCGATCACGCTGGCCGAAGAATCCACCGCTTTCCCGGCGGTGAGTCGGCCACCTTTCATGGGCGGGCTGGGTTTTCATTACAAGTGGAATATGGGCTGGATGAACGACACGCTCGCCTATATGCGCCGCGATCCGGTGCATCGTGCCCATCATCATCACGAAATGACTTTCGGCATGATGTACGCCTACACCGAAAACTTTGTGTTGCCGCTCTCGCACGATGAAGTCGTGCATGGCAAAGGATCGCTACTGGCCAAAATGCCGGGCGATGCCTGGCAGCAGTTCGCCAATTTGCGCGCCTATTACGCCTTTATGTGGGCTTATCCGGGCAAGAAACTGATGTTTATGGGCGGCGAATTCGCGCAGGGGCGCGAATGGAATCATGACGAATCACTCGACTGGCATTTGTTGGAAATGGACTGGCATCGCGGCGTGCAGATGCTGCTACGCGATCTCAACCGCGTTTATCAGACTGAACCGGCGTTGCACGCCATCGATTTTGATGGGCGCGGCTTCCGTTGGTTGGTGGTCGATGATGCGCCGCATTCGGTGTTCGCTTTTGCGCGGATCGACGCGGAAGGTCGCGAGCTGATTGTGGTCGCCAATTTCACCCCAACGCCGCGCCACGCTTACCGCATCGGCGTGCCGCAAGCCGGGGCTTACCGCGAAATCCTGAATACTGATTCGCACTGGTATGGCGGCAGCAATATGGGCAATGGCGGGCTGACAACCGAAGCGCACGCCAGTCATGGCCATGCGCAGTCGTTAACGCTCAGCATCCCACCGCTGGCTGTTGTTTATCTGCAACGGGAATAACCGGCGTTGACGAGGAAAATTCTGGCAAACAATGTCTTTTTTCTTACGAGTGGTTTGCGGCGATGGATGACTGGAATTGGGTCTGATTCAAAGTCATCGCTAAGCCCTCTGGGGGGATACGACGGTTTTTTCTGAAATATGGACTTGGCGACTACAAGACTTGTTCGCTTTTATACCAGCTTAGCCAGGTTGTTTCTTACAACTGGCGCGCCCGCCGAATTTCTTGCGCCTTGAGCGGTTCTTCGCAGATCTCTACCATGGCGCTCATGGCTTACAGCTAAAAAATATATGGGAGTTGGCCTTGGCTTCGACCCTTCGCATGCAAGTGCGGAGGGTCGAAGTTTATTTACTGCTCGCCCACCCGTTTTCCCACTGCATCGTCTGTTCTACTTTTTCTGCGTCAATGGCGGGAGAACCCGCATTGCGCTTCGGGCGCGCGCATGAATTTTCGGTTGAATCATAAAAACAACAGAGAAAAGCGGCCTGACCAGTGGTTTGAGTCGGAGGTCGCCAGGTTTTGTTGCGTAAGCGCATAAAAAAACCAAGCATTTTCATGCCCAAAGCAGATTTCTGATGGCTGATGCAGGTTTTTCTTGCGGGAATTGCAGGGTTGTAGTTTTTAAGATTCATCTTCCTGCTTGAGGTGTTGTGTAGTTGTCTTTGAGTTAACTACGTTGTCGCATTAACATCGTTTCCCAACGGTCAAAGCAAAAAATATTCGGGAGTTGACCTTGTTCCTCGCACTGCGAGGTCTGCAATCTTTGAAAGGATGAGTCGATGAGAAAGCAACAAAAAATGCTGGCGCTGGCTGTGTTGAGCAGCGCAGTGCTGGCGGCATGTGGCGGCGGCGGGTCTTCTTCGGGCGATGCCAACGCTAATTCGTCAGCCAGTTCTTCCGCTGTGTCGTCGGCGGTTTCGAGCAGCGCCGATGCCAGTTCGAGCAGCGCCGCAACGTCTTCCTCATCGTCGAGCGTGGATTTGATCGTGGCCAAGGGTACTTGCCCGGCGATGAGTGTGAGCGGAATCGATGCACAGACGCTGACTGGCGATAGCACCCCTTTCCAGAGCGCCGTGTATGGCGTGCGCAACTATGAAGCGCCGGTTGCCATCGGCAGCAAGCACAGCCCAAGCAATTACAAGGCCGCGCCGGCACTGCCGACCTGGCAGTTCGCCAGCAGCGACCCCACCGAAGGCACGCTGTCCAACCTCGAATGCGATGTCGCCCCGGATAAGGGCTGGCCCGCCTATGTGCGCGCCAGCGGTACTTCCGCAAGCATCACCCACAAGAAGGTGGTGGTGACCGGCGGGCGCAATGCCGCGGCCAACCGTATCTACACCGTGTTCAACGGCCAGCAACTGGTGGCTGCGATCAATGAAGCCAAGAACGAACCCAAGATTATCCGCGTGGTCGGCCATATCGACCTGCGCATGGAAAGCAACAACACGGTATTCAAGGAATACACCAGCTACCGCGACCAGAAGCTCGGCGGTTCGATCATGATCCCGTCTAATACCACCTTGGTCGGCATCAACGACAAGGACGGCAAGCCGGCGCGCATCACTGGCACCACCATCCTGATCGGCTCCGAACTGGGCACCTCGACTTCGGTGCTGGCGGGCGCCACGGGCGATGCAGAAGCCGATTTCAAGAAGTGGATTGCGGCGGGCAAGGATGGTGATCTGTATCCGACCTGGACGCGCAACATCATCCTCCGCAACCTGAAAATCGACACCCCTTGGGATGTGAACCCGGAAGACAGTGGCAACGCTTATGCCGACGGGATGACGATTTCGCGCGCGCAGAATGTCTGGATCGACCATATCAGCATGTCCGATGGCGATACGCCTGATTCGCTCGCCAGTGACACGCGCCATGACGGCTCGCTCGACGTGGTGCGCGGCTCGGATTATGTCTCCGTCACCAACAGCCTGTTTGGCGATCACGGCAAGAACACGCTGGTGGGCAATGGCGATTCCGGTCGCGCCTGGTCCGACGAAGGCCGTTTGCATGTCACTTTCAGCGGTCTGTGGTGGCGTGGCATTGCTTCGCGTCATCCGCTGACCCGTTTCAGTCAGCTGCACACCTACAACAACCTGATGGAAGGCTCGACCACTTCGACGGCGCTGGGCCACAAGTTTCAAGGCGGGCTGGATGTGCGTTATCAGTCTTCCGTGTTCTCGGAAAACAACTTCCACCTGTTTACCGGACTCAAGCCAAGAGAAGTTTGCGGCAAGATTTCTGGTGGTTCGCAAGGCTTGGGCTTCCGCGTCACCGGCGCGCAATTCATCAGCGACAAGACCGACGACGGCAAGGCTTGGAGTGGTGGCCCGGTGGATGTGACGGGCGCCCTGGCCGCTGCTGCCTGTACGGAAGTTCCGGCTGCGGATATCGCCTGGACACCGCCCTACAGCTACAGCGCACTGGATGCCAATGCCGCGCGTGCTGCCATCGAAGTGAACACCGGCGCGGGCCGTATTGGCATGTACGCCAAGTTGGGCACGGCGCGCGATTTGGGGGCGACCAGTTCGACTTCCAGCTCGGCCGCTTCGTCCTCGACCAGTTCTTCGTCGAGTTCTTCGGCCAGCACGACGGTTGCAGCGGGCGTGACCGGCAGCTGGACGGAAGAGTTCAGTGCGGATGCAACGAGCTTTTACACCGCTACCTACAAGGCGCTGCCGGACAGCAGTTCGACCGCCATGTACAACAAGACGGGCGGCACGCCGGCGTTTGCCGATGGCGTGATGACGCTGACCGGCTCGCGAGTGACCATTGGCGCACGTGGCACCGCGAGCACAACCGCTTCGTCAACGCCAGGCGGGGTGTTCACGATCAACAACAAGAGCTGCACGCTGACGATCAACACGTCTGAGGCCGGCACGGGCACGGGCAAATTCCAGGTCTTTGTCGACAACAACACCACTTCGGGCGGCAATTCGGTACACGGATCGAGTTCGGCGGTGGTCAATGTGGCGACCAATAGTGTGGTGGCTGGGGCGAATGCTTGGTCGTTTGCAATCAGCACGGCCAACTTCACCGGCGGTTCTTTCCTGATGCTGCGTACGGAATCGAGCAACACCGTGAAGATCGACAGCGCCAGCCTGAACTGCATCTGATTCAATCCTGCATCGACCATTTATTTCAAAGCCAAGCAAGCAGAACCGCGCTGATCTGTAGATCAGATCAGCGTGGTTCTTGTCTGCAAGGCAATAGCGCTGCAGTTCAAACAAGGGCGCAAACTTTTGACTCTTGGGAGTACTTCTATGAAACCTCTTTATCAAGGCACTGCGGCGGCATTGCTGAGCGCGCTTCTGCTGGCAGCTTGTGGTGGCGGCAGTGGTAGTGATGCCAATGCGGGGAATGATTCCAGCGTCTCGTCGTCGGCTAGCGTGAGCAGTTCAAATGCCAGCAGTGACAGTAGCGCGAACACCAGCAGCAGTTCGAGTACGAGCAGTGTGGCGGCAGGGCAGTTCGTGGATCAGCAAGTCGGGTTTTCAACCCAGAACAACGGCACCACCGGCGGGGCGGGCGGCGCAGTGGTCACGGTGACGACCGGGGCTGAACTGAATGCGGCGCTGTGCAATCGCGCCAGCAAGACCACGCCGATCATCATCATGGTCAACGGCACCATCAATCATGGCAACACGACCAAACAGACCGGCCAGTGCGATACGCAGCCTGACGTGATTGAACTCAAGGGTCTTGAGAACATCTCCATCATCGGCGTAGGCAGCAATGCGGTCTTCGACCAGATCGGCATCCACATTCGCGCAGCGAAGAACATCATCATCCGCAATGTGCATGTGAAGAACGTCAAGAAGTCCGGCTCGCCGACTTCCAATGGCGGCGATGCCACCGGCATGGAAAGCGATGTTTCCAATGTGTGGGTCGATCACGTCACGCTGGAAGCTTCGGGCGGCGAATCTGCCGGCTACGATGCCCTCTTCGACATGAAAGACGGCACCAAGTACGTGACCCTGTCCTGGAGCCACCTGAAGAACTCCGGGCGTGGCGGCTTGGTCGGTTCCGGTGATTCGGACTGCGCCAACGGCCCGATCACTTACCACCACAACTACTATGAAAACCTCGATTCCCGCACCCATCTGCTGCGCTGCGTGACGGCCCACATTTTCAACAACTACTACAACGGGCTGAATGAATCCGGCATCAACTCGCGCGTCGGCTCGCTGGTCAAGGTTGAAAACAACTACTTCACCAACGCCAAGAACCCGCTCGGCACTTTCTACACCACGCTGACCGGCTACTGGGAGGTTGCCGGCAATATCTTCGGATCCGGCGTAACTTGGGTCGCTGACGTCAAGAACCAAGAATCCCCGGCCGGTCCGGATGTGAAGTCGACGGTTTCAGCCCCGATCGCCATTCCCTATGCCTACGCCCTCGATGACGCGACCAATATTCCGGATCTCATCAAGAACGGCGCGGGTGCAGGCAAGATGCCGGTCGACGGTGCATCGAGCAGTTCCAGCTCGGCCGCCTCATCCAGCACCAGCAGCGCTGCATCTTCGGCCAGTTCTTCCGCAAGCTCTTCATCGAGTTCTTCGACCAGCGCGACGGTCGCAGCGGGCGTGACCGGCAGCTGGACGGAAGAGTTCGGCGCGGATGCGACGAGCTTTTACACCGCCGCCTACAAGGCGCTGCCGGACAATAGTTCGACCGCCATGTACAACAAGACGGGCGGCACGCCGGCGTTTGCCGATGGCGTGATGACGCTGACTGGCGCGCGGGTGACCATCGGCGCGCGGGGCACCACAGCGACAACCTCGTCGTCAACGCCGGGCGGGGTGTTCACAATCAACAACAAGAGCTGCACGCTGACGATCAATACATCTGAGGCTGGCGCAGGCACAGGCAAGTTCCAGGTCTATGTCGACAACAACACCACTTCGGGCGGCAATTCGGTGCATGGCGCCAGCTCGAAGGTGGTGGAAGTGGTGGCCTCGACCGTGCAACTGGGTGCGAATAGCTGGCCATTTGCAATCAGCACGGCCGGCTACACGGGCGGGTCGTTCCTGATGCTGCGCACCGAATCTTTGGCCACGGTGAAGATCGGTAGCGCCAGACTGAGCTGCAGTTGATCTGCTGCGCGTAAAGCGAA
>CAXYUI010000028.1:0-12323 GCA_964291975.1 uncultured Formivibrio sp.
TTTTGATTTCCGGCGATGCCTATGTCGATCATCCAAGTTTCGGGATGGCTGTGATCGGCCGCATGCTCGAATCGCAAGGTTTTCGCGTCGGCATGATTTGCCAGCCGGACTGGAAATCGGCCGAAGATTTCAAGCAGCTCGGTAAGCCCAATCTCTTTTGGGGCATTACCGCTGGCAATATGGATTCGATGATTAATCGCTATACGTCCGACCGCAAACCGCGCTCGGACGATGCCTATACGCCCAATGCCGAGCCGGGCAAGCGCCCGGATCGCGCCGCCGTGGTGTATTCGCAGCGCTGCCGTGAGGCTTTCCCGGAAGTCCCCATCATTCTCGGTGGCATCGAAGCGAGCTTGCGCCGCATCGCCCATTACGATTACTGGAGCGAGAAAGTCCGCCGCTCGGTACTGGTCGACTCCAAAGCCGATCTCTTGCTGTATGGCAATGCTGAGCGCGCGATTGTCGAAGTTGCGCACCGTCTGGCCAAGAAAGAGCCGGTGGCCAGCATTACCGACGTGCGCGGCACCGCTTTCATGCTCAGAAGCTGGCCGGAAGGCTGGGCGATGATCGATTCGACCGAGGTCGATACGCCCGGCCGCATCGACCCGCATCTGAATCCCTATGAGGAAGTGAAGAGCGAACCTTCGGCAGTGAGGGGTGAGGAGTCAGGGGGAAGGAGTGAAAATTCGCAAACCGCCACCATCCAGTTTGTCAAGAAACCCAAGCTCGACCGCAGCAAAACGGTGATTCGCCTGCCGGCTTTTGAAGCCGTAGCCAATGATCGTGTGCTCTACGCGCACGCCTCGCGCATCCTGCATCTGGAAACCAATCCCGGGAATGCTCGCGCGCTGGTGCAGCGTCATGGCGAGCGCGATGTGTGGCTGAATCCACCACCAATTCCGCTGACTACGCCAGAAATGGACGGCGTGTTCGATCTACCGTATCAGCGCGTGCCGCATCCGGCCTATGCCGGGCAGAAGATTCCGGCTTACGAGATGATCCGTTTCTCGGTGAATATCATGCGCGGCTGCTTTGGTGGCTGTACCTTCTGTTCGATCACCGAGCACGAGGGCCGCATCATCCAGAACCGCAGCGAAGAATCGATCTTGCGCGAGATCGAAACGATCCGCGACACGGTGCCGGGTTTTACCGGCGTGATTTCCGACATTGGCGGGCCGACCGCCAATATGTATCGCCTGCACTGCAAAGATCCCAAGATCGAATCGGCCTGTCGGCGCTTCTCGTGCGTGTATCCGGGCATCTGTGAAAACCTGAATACCGATCACGCGCCGCTGATTTCTCTGTACCGCAAGGCGCGTGCGCTCAAGGGGGTTAAGAAGATCCTGATCGGCTCCGGCGTGCGCTATGACCTTGCGGTCGAGTCGCCCGAGTATGTGAAGGAGCTCGTCACGCACCATGTCGGCGGCTATCTGAAAATTGCGCCCGAGCACATCAGCGAAAACGTGCTCTCGAAAATGATGAAGCCGGGCATCGGCACGTACGACAAGTTCAAGGCGCTGTTTGAGCAGTTTTCGAAGGAAGCAGGCAAGGAGCAATACCTGATTCCGTACTTCATCGCGGCGCACCCGGGCACGACTGACGAAGACATGCTGGAGTTGGGGCTATGGCTCAAACGTAATGGTTTCCGCCTCGATCAGGTGCAGAACTTCCTGCCGAGCCCCATGGCGCTGGCATCGACCATGTATCACAGCGGCAAGAATCCGCTGAAGAAAGTGAGTCGTGAATCAGAGGATGTGTTTACGCCAAAGAAGGGCAGTATCCGCCGTCTGCACAAGGCTTTCCTGCGTTACCACGATCCGGAAAACTGGCCGATGCTGCGCGAGGCGCTGCAAGCCATGGGTCGGCGCGATCTGATCGGCAATGGCAAGCATCATCTCGTGCCGTGGTTTCAGCCCGAAGGCACTGGCAAGCGTTTTGAAGGCACGCGCAAGCCGGAACCTGCGGGTGGCAAGGCGCTGGCAAGGCCGGTCGGCACCAAGACCCCGCCGCGCAAACCCATTGCCGGCAAGCCGGGAATGCCTTCGGCAAAACCACGCGGCAAACGCTGATTTGCGGCCGGTCACATCTGGTCATCTTTACTCTGACATCCTGCCTGTGCGCGGGTAGGATGGCGGCTCTTTTAAATTTTCTTTGGTGAAAACGGCATGCAAAGGAAGGTCAGACTCTTTATTTCGATGAGCCTGGATGGCTTTATCGCCCGCAAGGACGGCAGTGTGGACTGGATTCTGAGCGATCAGGATTATGGCTATACGCGCTTTTATGAAGAGATCGATACCGTATTGATGGGGCGTCATACTTGGGAGCAACTCAAGGCTTTTGGCGCTTACCCGTATACCGGCAAGGCCGGCGTGGTGTTTTCTCATGCGCAGGAAGATGAGGGCGATGCGGCGGTCAGCATGGTGACTCAGCCGGTTGAAGAATGGTTGACCGAAGCGCGTCAGCGCGAAGGCGGCGACTTCTGGCTCTTGGGGGGCGCGCGGCTGTTTGATGCTTGCCTTGCCGGCAAGCTGGTCGACGAAATCCAGGTTTGCTTGCATCCGGTGTTGCTGGGCGATGGCGTGGCTTTGTTCCGCCCGCTCGGCGTGCAAACCGGTCTGGAGCTGGTGGAAAGCGTGGCTTACCCTTCAGGCTTGGTGCGTTTGACCTACCGCCGAGTCAACTGACGTGTTCATCGCCGGGGGCTCTCAGCCCTCGGTGCACCAGATAACCCGTCCCCGCCACAAACGCGATGCCGATTAGTGCGATCGCCCGCCCCAGCACCGAATTGCGTCGTATCGCCCGTTCATGCGGTTTTTCTTTTGGGTTTCAAGAGAAGAAAGCTGGCCCAGCATGCGAACGCCCAGTGCATCAGGATGGAAGGTGGGGGATAACTTGCTTGGCGACTGTGTAGTCGGATCAGGGCGAAAATTTTCGCCAGCACAGTGCGTTGATTGAATGCAGGTTTTAGATGTGAAAAATGCCCCTGCCGCTGCGCCGTTCTGGCTTGCGTCGACAGGGGCGTTTTTTTAGAAGTTCATGCGCAGGCCAACAAGTGCGCCGTCTTGCATTTCGATGCCGCTGCGCAGGTTGTCATACTTGACCTTGGCATAGCGATAGCCGACGAAAATCGAAGCGTTGTCGATGATCTGATAGCCCAGCGTAGCGCTGAAATCGCGATAGGAACGCGCGCCGCTGAAGCTGACCACGGCCGGAGCGACCCAGGCGTTGGCGATGAAGTGCAGGCGCGGTGCGGCCGGTACGGCCAGATCGACTTCGCCGCCCAGAGCCAGCGCGCTGGCATCGTCGTAATCGTTGAAAATGCCGACGGCGCGAGCGCCCACTGCGACGGCAAGATTCTTGTCGAGTTTTTGCGAAACTTGAATGCCACCCGAAGCCAGATCGCCATTGTCGGTGTGGTGCAGCCATTCCAGCGTGAATTCCAGGCTCTTGTCACGTGCGCGGCCGTTGTAGTCCACGACGATCGTATCGTCGCTGAGGGCAATGCCCAGATCGGCGGCTTGTGCGGTTGCGCCCAGAGTCAGAAAGGCCAGGGCAATGAAATATTTACGCATTTTGGAGTTCTCCTTGTAAAACACGCGGCAGAGAATACCAGACGCAGGCCGCTTTGGGTGTGCTCTGGCTCACGCTTGGACGGCTTCGATGATGGGAATGGAAAAGAGATGAGCATGATCGAACAACGCATGATCGATGTACCTGCAGGCGCGTCTTTGCAGGCTGTGGTGGATGCCTTGCCGCCTGGTGTACCAGCGCATTTGCGGCTTGCGCCGGGGCGTTACGAGGGTGTATTGACGATTTCGGCTGATCGACCGGGGCTGACTTTGGAAGGCATGGGCGAGCATCCGCAAGACGTGCTGCTCTGCTGCGATCATCATCATGCAGGCATTAATCCTGCAACCGGGCAGAAGTGGGGGACGACCGGAAGCGCCAGCGTTTTCTTGCTGGCGGATGATTTTCACGCCTTCAATCTGACTTTTGCCAATACCTGGTCAGGGCACGATCCGGCCGGTGCCAATCAGGCCGTGGCGGTGAAGACTGAAGGCGATCGGATGGTGTTCGAGCGCTGTCGCTTTATCGGCCATCAGGACACGCTGTATGTGAATACTCCGTCGCCTACGCAGCTGGCGCGGCAGTACTTTCACGCCTGTGAAATCGAAGGTGACATTGATTTCATCTTTGGCCGCGCCACCGCCGTGTTTGATCGCTGCACGATACGTGCGGTGACGGATCGGGTTGCTCAGGGCTATCTGACTGCGCCCAGCACTTGGGAAGGCAATCCACACGGCTTCCTCTTTCAGTCTTGTCGTTTCGAATCGACAGCGGCGCCCGGATCGTTTGCGCTAGGGCGTCCGTGGGCGGCGGACAAAGACGCCCACCATCCGCGCGGCACCATTTCCAATGGCCAGATGCTGGTGCGCGAATGCTGGTTGGGCGCTCATGTCGGGATGTGGGTTGATTTTGACGGGACTTCGCCGTGCAAGATCGATCCGGAACGCCTGTGGCAAGAGGCCAATATCGGCCCTGGCGTGCATGGCCATTGGGCTCGAGCGCGGCAAGATGGGGGCGATGCTATGGCCGATTATTTGCGCGGCATGGATGGATGGTCGCCTGAGCGTTCATAGTGTGCGCGCCAGAATCCAGACATCGACGCGCTGAGCCCCTGCTTGTTTGAGAGCTTGCGCTGCAGCATTCAATGTCGCCCCCGTGGTCATAATGTCGTCCACCAGCGCGATGGAAAGCCCGTCCACGCGGCGATTGCATGCAAAGGCCTTATGCATATTGCGGCTGCGGGCGTGAAGATGCAGGCGGGCTTGGTGTTCGGTGTCGCGAATCCGTGTGAGTAGACGGGTTTCCATCGGATGCCTGAGTTCATGGGCTAACGGAGCTGCAATTTCCTGCGCTTGGTTAAACCCGCGTTCGCGCAGGCGCAGAGGGTGTAGCGGGAGGGGTACGATCAGATCTACGGGATGATCGATTTCCGGCAGGAGTAGTTCGGCTAACGCAGGAAAAAGACTCCATTGCCCGCCGAATTTAGCGCTCACGATCAAGCGAGCCAAGTTACCTTCATAAGCAAATGCAGCGCAGGTATGGTCAAACGCCATGCTTGGACAGTGACCGCAGACTCCGCCATCCGGTATGGGGAGCGCGCAGCGAGGGCAGCGTGCTGCTGCAAGCCAAGGTAATTCACTGCGACAGTCCGGGCAAATAGCGCTCGGAGCGCTGTCGGCCATGCAAAGGAGACAGCGCACCGGGGTAAAGTTGTTTAAAAAATTAATTCCAAAATTTGACAAGTGAGTATCCCGGTCACAGAATCCATCGTCTTTTTAGTCCTTCACCGGGAAAACCATGCAACAAGATCAGATTGTTACCCTGCGCCGAAAAACGCCGCATCCGCAAAGCAAACAGTGGTCCTGTGCTGAAATCGAAGCACTGTTTGCGCTCCCTTTCTTTGATTTATTGTTTGCTGCGCAAGAAGTGCACCGAGCCCATTTCGATGCCAAGCGAGTACAGCTCTCGACGCTGTTGTCGATCAAGACCGGCGGTTGCTCGGAAGATTGCGGTTATTGCTCGCAGTCGCATCACCACCAAGGCGCCAAGGCCAAATTGGAAGGCATTGAACTCTTGCCTGTGGACGAGGTGATCGCGGCGGCCAGAATGGCCAAGGAAAATGGCGCTTCACGTTTTTGCATGGGCGCGGCTTGGCGCGGGCCGAAGAAGCGTCATCTGGATGATTTGAAGGCCATGTTCTCTGGCGTGAAGGCGCTCGGCATGGAAACCTGCGCGACGCTGGGTTTATTGCTGGACGGTCAGGCGGAAGAATTGAAAGAGGCTGGCTTGGATTACTACAACCACAATCTGGATACTTCGCCGGAAAAGTACGGCGAGATCGTCAGCACGCACAACTATGCCGACCGGCTCGATACCTTGGGCAAAGTGCGTAGGGCCGGTTTGAGTGTGTGTTGTGGCGGCATTATCGGCATGGGGGAATCGCGTCATGACCGTGCCGCTTTGATTGAACAGTTGGCCAATTTGAGTCCTCAGCCTGAATCGGTACCGATCAACCAATTGGTGCCGATTGAAGGAACGCCGCTTGAGGTGGTTGAACCGATCGACTGGACTGAATTTGTGCGCACGATTGCTGTGGCGCGCATCGCCTTGCCCCATTCCTTTGTTCGACTGTCCGCTGGGCGCGGAGAAATGCCGGAAGCCATGCAGGCGCTGTGTTTTATGGCGGGCGCGAATTCGATTTTCTATGGCGATCAACTTTTGACCACCGGCAACCCGGATGTTGCGCATGATCGCGCACTGATGGCCAAGCTGGATTTGCAGCCTTTGTGATGGGCGAGGGCGCACATAGATTGCGCCTGCGACGATGAAAATAAAAAACCCCGCCAAGGCGGGGTTTTCCGAGTATGTAGCACCGGAAGTCAGGCTCTTACTTGAGCTTGGTTTCCTTGTACATCACATGCTTGCGAGCGACGGGATCAAATTTCTTGATTTCCATCTTTTCCGGCATGGTCTTTTTGTTCTTGGTCGTGGTATAGAAATGGCCGGTACCGGCGCTAGATTCCAGTTTGATCTTTTCACGCATGATCGATTGCCTCTACTTAGATTTCGCCGCGGGCGCGCAGATCGGCCAGAACGACCTCAATGCCCACCTTGTCGATGGTGCGAAGAGCGGCGTTCGAAACGCGCAGACGCACAAAGCGGTTTTCGCTCTCAACCCAGAAACGGCGGGATTGCAGATTCGGGAGGAAGCGACGCTTGGTTTTGTTATTGGCGTGGGAAATGTTGTTCCCTGTCACAGGGCGCTTGCCGGTGACTTTGCATACTCGTGCCATGATTCAGTTTCCTGCTGACTTCTTGGGAAAACCGAGTTTATAGCACAGAAATCCAAGTCGATTCAAGTGCATTGCGAACTTGGTTTATTCCGGCGGCCTCGTCGGCCTGCTTTGTGTTGTTTTCCGTGGACTGGCATCTGCGGCTTGCACGACGCTTGCGATGTTTTCTATTGCCGCTATGGCAAAAGAGCAGTCGCTTGTCGATACTGATTTCTGGCGCTTGGCGAGCAGAGAGTCGGGTCATGCAGCTGTGGGCAGGGTGGATTTTGGCGATGATGCTAGCGGTGTTGGGCTCCGGTGCTTATGTGCGCGCCCGCGCTTGTTACGCGCGTTGGCAAGCACTGTCGACGCTGGCTGGCGCAGCCTACGCATTGCATGATGCCCAAGGGCGCGTGGGTGAAATCTCGCCGCATTTTCTCGCTTTGCTCGGTTTGCCAGAGCGCATTGCGCCGCAAGAATGGCAGTCAGCTTTAAGTGATGGGCAAAAAGCGCAATTGCATGCGTTTTGGAAAATGCCGAATCCCGATCTTCTTCATGAACAAGTGATTTCCTCCTGTTCCGATCGCAAGTTGCTGTTGCGGTCGCGCGCTGTATTTAATCTCGGTCGCTTTGCGGGGCATGTTGTGTTGCTGGAGGACATCGGCACACAACAGGCGCTACATGAAAGTGAGTTGCGCTTTCGCACTTTGTTCCAGGCCATACCGATTCTGGCTTCTATTTCTGAGCTGCAAAGTGGCCGTTTTATCGAAGTCAATCCGCTCTGGATGCCGCTCATGGGTTATTCGCGAGAAGAAACCATTGGCCGTACTTCACAGGAATTGGGTTTATGGGTCAGCCCGGAAGATCGGAAAAAATTTATTTCGGCCGTGCAGGCGCAAGGCATGGTCTGTGCGATGCGGTTGCCATTCCGACGCAAGGATGGCGCTTTGCGGTGGTGTGAGCTGGCCGGTTCCTTGATTGATTTTGAAGGGCGCTCCTGTTTGCTGCTGCTATTGCGTGACGTGACCGATGAAGATGAGGCTGCACGTGCGTTGGCGCTGAATGAGCAAAAATTCCGCATGATGTTTGATCACTCATGCCAGTTTGTCAGTCTGCTTTCTCCCGATGGCATTTTGTTGTCGGGGAATCGAACCGCAGAGGTTTTTTCTGGTGTGGATGAAGGTGATTTACGCGGAAAATTATTTTGGGAATGTCCGTGGTGGTCGCGCGAACCGGGTGAGCAGGCTCGCCTGCGTGGTTTGATCGAGCGCGCCGCAGCGGGTGAATCGTGTCGGTGCGAAATCATCCATCCAGGGCCTCAACAGGCATCGTATTTTGTTGATTTTTCCCTCAAGCCCATTTTCGACGAAGCCGGTAAGGTGGTGATGTTGCTGGCCGAAGGTCGTGATGTGACTGAATTGCATCGCGCCTCTCAGGCGCTTTTGCAATCGAATGCGCGCTTTGAAATTGTCTTTAGAGAATCCATGGCAGCCATGTTGGTCAGTCGCCTGGCCGATCAGGTCATTGTCGATGCCAATCAGTCTTGGCTGGGGCTGATGGCATGGTCGGCAGAACAGGCCATTGGTCAATCCTGCCTCGATTTAAACCTTTGGGTGGATAGTCGTGATCGTCAGCATGTTGAAGAATTACTGGATGAGGGCGACGGTATTTTTTCTGGCCTCGAAGTCTGGTGGCGTACAGGTGCCGGGGAGAAAAAACGTTGCCAATTATCCGGTCGGCGCGCGCGCATTGATGATGTGGATTGTCTGATTTGGGATGTGCTCGATGTCACCGCCCAGCGCGCCATGGAGCAGGAAATCCGCGAGTTCAATAACCGGCTGGAAACGCGCGTAGAAATCCGTACGGCAGAACTGGCTCGCGCTAATCGGCAACTGACGGCGACCTTGGCGACGCTGGAGCAGGCGCAAGATGAGCTGATTCGCGCCGACAAACTCGCTTCCTTGGGGGCGCTAGTCGCCGGGATCACGCATGAACTCAATACGCCGCTGGGCAATAGCATCACGGTGGCCAGTTCACTGCAAGCACGCGCGCAAGAATTCGCAATCCAGTTTGCGAGTGGGCAGGTCAAAAAGTCTGATCTGGCCGAGTTCCTGGATTTTTCCGAGAACGGCAGCGATCTCTTGATGCGCAGCCTGACTCAGGCTCGGGAACTGGTAACCAGTTTCAAGCAGGTTGCGGTCGATCAGGCCAGTAGTCAGCGTCGCGAGTTTGACCTTGCCGAGTTGGTGCACGAAGTTTTGCGCACCATGCATCCCACGCTGCGCAAAGCCAAAACGAAGGTCGAAGTCATCACCGATTTGCAGGACGATCTTCTGCTCGACAGTTACCCAGGGCCGCTGGGTCAGGTTCTCACCAATTTCATCACCAATGCGCTCCTGCATGGTTTTGAAGATCGTGAAACGGGCACGCTGAAAATTACTGTGCGGCGTCTTGATGCAGCGCAGCTTGAATTGGTCTTTGCCGACAATGGCCACGGTATCCCGCAAGAAATCATCGGCAAGATTTTTGATCCCTTCTTCACCACCAAACTCGGTCGTGGGGGTAGCGGGCTAGGCCTGCATATTGCGCATGGCATTGTCACCCGCATTTTGGGCGGGCAATTGCAGGTTGAAAGCGTACCGGAAGAGGGCACGACTTTCCGCATCATCATTCCGGTCATCGCGCCCGAAGAACAAGAGGTCAGCGCCGGGTGAGTTCATCCCAGGTTTTTTGCAGGCGCTTGCCCGAAACCGGATAGGGCGTGCGCAATTCCTGCGCAAAGAGCCCCACGCGCAATTCCTCGATCATCCAGCGGAAAGGCAAAAGCGGAGCCGGATCGCGGCCATCTTTTTCCCACTTTTTGAGTTCGGCTTCCCACTTGTTCCACAGGGTTTCGACATCGGCCGCTCTTTGCGCATCACGCGCCGGGTTGGCCGTGCGCTTGTCGCTGCGCAGTTTCATCGCCTTCAGATAGATCGGCAGGCGCGGCAGCTGCTCCCACGGCGTGGCGCGCAGAAAACCCTTGTAGACGGTCTGGCCGAGCTGGACTTTGAGTTCGTGGGTGATTGATCCGGGCTTGGCCAGCAGGCCTTGCAGCGCCACATATTCGGCAGTGACTTCGCCCAGCACGCGCCAGGCGGCATCGCGCACGGCGGGCAGGCGGGCTTTGGCGCGGTTTTTCTGTTCGTCAAAATCCTTCTTTTTCCGCGGCAGCGCATCCTCGCCGATAAACGCCCGATCACAAATGCAACCGATGAGATCGTCCATCAGATCGTCGCTATTACTCAGATTGCGCAGCTGAATCGCGAACTGATTGAAGTTCGGAAAGCACTTGGGCAGTTGCTTGATCTGCTCTTTCAGCTCGAACGATAACAGTTTCAACACACCCTGGCGGTGCGCTTCCTCAGCAGCGTGGGCGGTGTCAAAAAGCCGGATCGCGACGGCGTCGTCTTCGGGTACCAGTGCCGGGTAGCCGGTAATGGTCTGCCCCTGGCGTGTGAAGGTGATTTTCTCAGGGAGATCGCCAAAGTCCCATTTGACGATGCCGGATTTTTCGATCGCTGGTCGGTCTTCTGACGCATCGCGGAAAGTAATCTGCGCGGCTTCGCCGAGTTGCGCGCGCAGGGCGACCAGATCGCGGCCACTGGCGAGTTCTTGGCCGGCATCGTCGACCACGCGGAAATTCATCTGCAAATGCGCGGGCAGGCCGCTGGTATCAAAGTCCTCGACGCGAACGGGATGTCCGACGCCGCGCGTCACTGCCTGCGCCAGTTGCGGCAAGAGCGGCGCGGTGCGCTCGGCGCGTTCCAGTTCGTGCAGCATGCGGGTGGCGAATTCCGGCACCGGCACGCACAGACGGCGAATCGCTTTGGGCAGTGATTTGATGAGGGCGGTGATTTTTTCGCGCTGAAAGCCCGGAACCAGCCAATCGAACACGGCAGCGTTGACGCGGTTCAAAAGATGCAGCGGCAGGGTCGCGGTCACGCCGTCGAGCGGGTGGCTGGGCTCAAAGCGGTAGGCGAGCGCGAGTTCACCATCGAGCAGGCGGAAGGTGGTCGGATACTGCTCTTCGGTGACCGCAGCTGCGCTGTGCTGCATCAGCTCTTCGCGGCTCAGGAATAGCAGTTGCGGATCGGTTTTTTCGGCTTCCTTGCGCCAAGCCTCAAAGCTTGCGCCGTTGACGACGTCGGCGGCAATTTTGCTGTCAAAAAAGCGGAACAGCGCTTCTTCATCAACCAGTACATCCTGCCGACGCGCCTTGTGTTCCAGCTCTTCGATCTCGCACAGGAGCTCGAAATTGTGTTCCATAAAGCGGCCGCGAGAATCGTAATTGAAGCGCGCCAAACCTTCGCGGATGAAAATTTCGCGTGCCTCAACCGGGTTGATGCGGCCGTAATGCACGCGCCGGCGCGGCACGACGGGCAGGCCATACAGCGAAACGCGCTCGGTCGCCATGACCTGAGCGCCGCTCTTTTCCCAGTGCGGCTCGAAATACTGGCGGTTGACCAGATGCGGCGCGAGCTTTTCCACCCAATCGGGTTCGATCGCTGCCACGCAGCGCGCAAAGAGTTTGCTCGTCTCCACGATTTCAGCCGCCATGATCCACTTCGGTCGGGCCTTTTTCAGGCCGGAACCGGGGAAGATGCTGTACTTGATGCCGCGCGCGCCCAGATATTCGTCGGCTTCCGGGTTTTTCATGCCAAGGTTGCCCAAGAGGCCCGTCAGCAGCGCCTTGTGAACTTGCTCGTAAGTGCCGGGCTGCTCGTTGATCTTGAGCTCCAGATCCTCGCAGATGTCCATCAGCTGGCGGTGCAGATCGCGCCATTCGCGCAAGCGCAGGAACGACAAAAAGTGTTCGTGGCACAGGTTCACCAGCTGGCGGTTGCTGGTTTTGTTGCTTTCCGCTTCTGCAAAGAAATCCCACAACAACAGCCACGACAGAAAATCGGATTTCTCATCGCGGAATTTGGCCTGCATGCGATCGGCCGCTTCGCGTGCGTCGAATGGCCGCTCGCGCGGGTCTTGTACCGAAAGCCCGGCGGCGATGACCAGAATTTCTTTTAGACAGTGCTCGGCTTGCCCGGCGAGCAGCATGCGCCCGAGCTTGGGATCAACCGGCAGGCGCGAGAGCTGTTTGCCAAGCGGCGTAATTTCATTGGCTTCAGTGACTGCGCCGAGTTCAAAAAGTTGCGCATAGCCATCGGCAATCAACCGGCCTGAAGGGGCTTCGATAAACGGGAATTCATCGACGCGGCCGAGCTTGAGCGCCGCCATGCGCAGAATGACGGCGGCGAGTGAGGAACGCACGATTTCCGGATCGGTAAATGCACTGCGGCCGTTGAAATCAAGCTCGGAATAAAGCCGCACGCAAACGCCGGCGCTGACCCGGCCGCAACGACCGGCACGCTGGCGCGCGGAAGCTTGCGAAATTTTTTCAACCAGCAGTTGCTCGACCTTGGCGCGCGGGCTGTAGCGGTTCACGCG
>CAXYUI010000029.1:0-12320 GCA_964291975.1 uncultured Formivibrio sp.
CGATCAACTCAGCGCCTTTTCGCAATTTCTCTCAGTCCCTCTTCGCATTACAAGAGCTGATTGACCAGAGCACACTCGCGATTGCGCGCCAAACGCATGAATCTACGCAGAGCCAGAAAAAAAAGCTCCGCGAATCTATGGCTATTCAGGATTTGTGCTTGAGTTTTTCCATGCTACTGGCCATTGGCAGTCTTTTGCTCTGGTTGCGGCAATTGCGCCACGGTCAACGACAAAACCAATCTTTGCAAAAACTGCAGGCGCAACTTAAAAACGCCAGCGATGACCTTTCTGCGTTCAATCAGGAAAAACAGGAATTACTCGCCAGCATCAGCAATACCTTGCTGCCGCCGCTCCACGCCCTTTTGCAATTGCCGCCTGGAGAAAATACGGCGCAAGAGATACAAGCAAGAATCAGCAAAATCAATGAAGACGTGACCGATCTGCTAGAGATCGCAGCGCTCGATTCCGGTATGGGTCAACTCAAACTGGATGATTTTGATTTCCACGCCTTACTCAGCACATTGACCAGTGAAATGCTGGTTGCCAGTCGAGCCAAAGGCTTGCTGCTTTCACTGGAAATTACCACCGATGTCCCGATCGTTTTGCATGGCAATGCACAACGGATTCGCCAGATTTTGCACACGCTCATTGATAACGCCATCAAACACACGCAGACAGGGCGGATTCGCATCAATGCCTATGCTGCCGGTCGACGCAGCAAAAAACCGCGTCTGCGCATTGATGTTAGCGACACAGGGCCGGGGATTACGCAAGAAGCCTTACCTTTTGTCTTTAAGACCTCGGGCACAACGCCCGGCCAGACCTGCCGCAATACTCGTCAGGCGCGCTCGCTGGCGCGCCATCTGCAGGGCGATCTGACCGTGGCCAGCCGGGCAATGGAAGGCACAACCTTCACCCTCGATCTACCCCTCATCCAAGCGCAAAGCACAGAGCAATCCGCCACTTAGTTCGACACCGTCGTTTTCTTAATCACCTGATTCTGTAACCACTTGCCGGAGCGCAGCCTCAAGACGTACAAGATGCTGCGCACGATCCAGTCAAAGAACATCCCGAACCACACACCCACCAAACCAAAATCAAGCACCACACCCAACACATAACCCAGGATCAGGCGGAAAAGGAACATGCCGATCAGGGTGGTCGCCATCGCATATTTGGCATCGCCCGCGCCTTTAAGACCGGAAGGCAGCACGAAGGTGGTCGCCCAAAACAGCATGAAACAGCAATTGATGCGCACCACCAAACTGGCCATCGCGATGACTTCTGGATCGGTGGAATACAAAGATGCCAACCAGCTTGTAAACGGAATGCACAACAAACCCAGACCAACCAGCGCTACGGTGGCAAACTTGATGACATACCACAGCGTACTGGTCGCGCCCTGTTTATCGCCGCGCCCCATGCTCTGTCCGACCAGCGTCGTGGCCGCGACCGAGAGTGCATTGCCAGGGATATTAATCAGCATCACGATGGAAAAAGCGATGTAATTGGCTGCGATCGCGACAGTGCCCATGCTCACCACCATGATTTGCGTAAGCAGTTTTCCGCCTTGCATCATCAGCGCTTCCACGCTGGAAGGCACGCCGATGCCAAAAATCGAACGCTGAATATCCCAATCAAAACGGAACTTGCTCACCCCGCGCAGACGCAGCCCCCCTGTGCCACGCACCAAGGAATACAGCACATACAAGGTGCCAACTGCGCGCGATAAAGTAATGCCGATCGCCGCGCCCGCTACGCCAAAGCCAGGAAAATCAATCGTAAAGTGCGAATTTTTCAGGTGCAGGCCGTAGATAAACAGGTAGCTGAGAATGACATTGAGCACATTCATCAGCGTATTGGCCTTCATTGGCGTCTTGGTATCGCCCGCGCCGCGCAGCGTGCCACTCGCGATCAACGCTACCGCCACCAGCGGGTAACCCAAGAGGGTAATGCCCAAATAGGTCTGCATATTGCGCATAACCTGGGGTTCGGCTGTCGAAAAAATAGCCGACAACAGCGGTGCTTTGAACAACCAGACCAGCAGCGAAAACAGTGTTGCAATCAACAAACCGGATGCCAGCGCCTGCAAGGTCGCCTCGCCCGCCATGCGGCGATTGCCCTGCCCGACATAATGCGCCACCACCACGGTGCCACCGACCGCCAACGCGGAAAAACAGGCCTGCAGCACGCTATTGATCGAATCGACCATGCCGATGGCCGAAACCGCTTCCTTGCCAATGCGGCCGGCCATGATGGTGTTGACCATGCCCATCAGATTGACAAAAAACTGCTCAGCAAAAATCGGCAGACTGAGCGTCAGAACGTCGCGGCGAATTTCAATTTTCATCGGGAACCACACTTCCAAAAAAAGGATTATCCACCTGTGATCGTTCACAGCGATTGCACAAACGCGAAAGCGTCTGCCCCCGCCTTTGCATGGCTTTCACGATAGGCTAACTTGATTGCTGCGAATTGAATCCAACAGCGACCCCCAAAGGCCCGGCATGACAGTCATCGCGATCTTCAATCAAAAAGGCGGGGTCGGCAAAACCACGATCACCGCCAACCTGGCCGCCGCCATTGCGCGCAATGGCATCGAACCGCTGGTGATCGATCTCGACCCGCAAGCTCACCTGACTGCGCTGTGGCAACAACAGCCGCCCCCCGAAAAAAGCATTTCCGCGTTTTACCGCAACAAGGCTGCGCTCACCGATCTGGCCATTCCGATCTCCGGCGGCGTGCGCTTTATTCCTGGCCACATCGATCTGGCGCGGGTCGATGTCATGCCCAATCGCCAACAGGCCAATATCCGTCGTCTAAAAAAAGCCTTCGATCAAGAAATGATCAGCGAGATGCCGGTGATTATCGACTGCAGCCCGATGCTGGGTGTATTGGCTTTTTCGGCACTGTTTGCCGCCGACATCATCATGGCTCCGGTCGCTGCTGAATATCTGGCCTTGAATGGCGCGCGCATCCTGACGCAAACACTGAACGGCATCGAACCCGTTTCCGGCCGCAAGCATCGACGCTACCTCATCAACCGCTATGTGCCGGGCAAAAAAACTGCAGAAGAAGTGGTCGCCACGCTCAAAGACACTTACCCCGGCGAAGTGCTGCGCACGCGCATCCATGAAAACGAGGCTTTGGTTGAAGCCATTGGCTGGGGTCAGGATGTGTTCAATTTTTCGCCCGAAACCAATGCCAGTGACGACTTTGCCTACCTGCTCGACGAGCTCGTCGAAACCGGGCTGTTACGGCTCAATCGCGGCTGAAGTTTCGGTCACCACAAAGTATTTTTTCACCGCAACCACCACTTCAAACATCCCGATAAAACCCGCCGGGATCACCGCCGCCTGCCCCGGGCCGACCTCGACGATCACCCCCGCCTCATCGTGCAAGCGCACCAAGCCTTCGATCACGCAGAAAAATTCATCCTTGATATCGGCAAAGCGAATCTTCCAGCACCCCGGCTCGCACGCCCAGATGCCGGCTGAAACGCCGGCTCGGGCGTAGTGCTCCCAAGTCGTGCGCAGCGGGCTGTGCGTGGAAACCAGCCGATCGGGGCGCGGATGATCGTAAGCCGGCTCGACTTGGTTTGATTGAAAAAAGGTGATGGCCGGCATCAGGATTCCAGATCGTCCGACCAGCCTTCTGGCCGAATCAGAGCATTATCAAAACGCGAATAATGGCCCTGGAAGGTGAGCGGCACCTTGCCGGTCGGGCCGTTACGGTGTTTGCCGATGATGCATTCGGCCAGACCTTTGAACTGCGAATCCGGGTTGTAGTACTCGTCGCGGTACATGAACATGATCAAGTCGGCATCCTGCTCAATGGCGCCCGATTCACGCAAGTCGGACATCATTGGGCGCTTGTCGGTACGTTGCTCTACCGAGCGCGAGAGCTGCGACAGCGCAATAATCGGCACTTTCAGCTCTTTGGCCAGCCCTTTGAGCGAACGCGAAATTTCACCCAGTTCAGTGGCACGGTTTTGATCGCGCGCGCCGGCGCGGCCAGCCATGAGCTGGATGTAGTCGATCACAATCAGACCCAACTGACCGCCACACTGGCTGGCCAGACGCCGCGCCTTGGTGCGGATATCGAGCGCAGTCAGCGAGCCGGTTTCTTCAATAAAGATCGGCGCTTCCGAAAGTTTGTTCACCGCGTGCGTGAGCTTGAGCCAATCTTCGTCTTCAAAATTACCGTTCTTGAGTTTGTGCATATCGATCTTGCCGATCGAACCGACCATCCGCATGCCCAGCTGAGCCGCGCCCATTTCCATCGAGAAAATCGCCACCGGCAATTTGAGCTCAGAGCCGACGTATTCGGCGATATTCACCGAAAACGCAGTTTTACCCATGGAAGGACGACCGGCCACGATAATCAGATCGCCCGGCTGCAAGCCTGAAGTTTTCTTGTCCAGATCGATAAACCCAGTCGCCACGCCGGTGACTTCTTCGGGGTTTTCACGGTTGTAGAGGTAATCGATGCGCTCGACGATTTCTTTCAGAATCGGCGGCATGGCATGAAAGCCTTGCTTGCCTTTGGAGGACTGTTCGGCGATCTGGAATACCCGTGATTCGGCCTCATCGAGCACTTCGCGCACTTCGCGGCCATTGGGGTTGTACGCCGCGTCAGCGATGTCGGTGGCCACGCTGGCGAGCTGACGCAGTACGGATTTTTCACGGACGATTTCGCCATAACGGCGGATATTGGCCGCCGAAGGCGTGTTTTGCGCCAGCGAGCCCAGATAAGCCAGTCCGCCCACATAAGAGAGTTCATTGGCGTTATCAAGCGCCTCTGAAACCGTAATAACATCGGCCGGACGACCCAGTTCGATCAGCTTGGTAATCACCGCAAAAATGCGCCGGTGATCGTCACGGTAAAAATCGGATTCGACCAAGACATCCGCCACACGATCAAAGGCGTCGTTTTGTAATAACAAGCCGCCCAGAACCGACTGTTCGGCCTCAATCGAGTGTGGCGGCAAGCGCAAGTTTTCAAGTTGCGTCGTATCAAAGCGGGCGGTAGGATGCTCGGTCATTTTCTTCAGGTTTCAGGGCCGCAAGGCCGGCCATTTTACGCGCGTTCGCCCATGCACTCCATCCGCAAATCTGTCCTCGTCCCCTACAGTGCCGAACGTATGTTCGAGCTGGTCGACCGCGTCGAGGATTACCCGCGTTTTCTGCCTTGGTGTGCGGGCGTCACCGTCCACGAACGCAGCGACACCCTGCTGGATGTCAGCTTGCATATCGAATTTCTGAAAATTAAATCGCACTTTCGCACCCGCGATACGCGCAGCCCGCTCGCACTGGAAATGCAATTTGTCGAAGGCCCGTTTCGTGCGCTCAAAGGTGCTTGGCGCTTTACGCCACTGATGGACGACGCCTGCAAGGTGGAATTCGAACTGGACTACGAGTTTGCCAATCGCGCCATTGAGGCCGTCATTGGTTCTGTTTTTGGCCGCATCACCCAAACCTTTGTCGACGCATTCATTGCTGAAGCAGATCGACGCTACGGATAAGGAAGCCATCATGAGCGAAGGCATGATTCTGGTTGAAGTGGTTTATGCCACCGCAGACAAACAAAAATTGCTGATTGCCAAAGTACCAAGCGGCAGCACCGCCGAAACAGCCATCCGCAGCTCGGGCATTTTGAATGAGTTCCCGGAAATCGATCTCTCGATTCATAAAGTCGGCATTTTCTCCAAAGCGTGCAAGCTCGATACCGTATTGCGGGAAAAAGATCGTGTGGAAATTTATCGGCCGTTGATTGCAGGCCCTAAAGAAATCCGCCGCCAGCGAGCCGCTGAGGGTAAAGTCATGAAAAAAGGCACTGAATAAACCCATTGCCCAAGAAAACGCCAACGATACCGCGAAAACCTTCTTAATAACGCGGACAATATGCACATTTCCGGGGGACTTGCCTGGCAGTAAGATGCCAGAGACTTTTAACCTTTTATCCGCGCCAGGAAACTGCCCATGCTACTCAACCCCACTCCACCAGAATTGGTCGCCGCCGTTATTTTCGGCATTGCCATCATTCACACTTTCTCGACCAAATATTTTAATCAGCTCGCTCACCGCTACCCCCGCCACGCGGGTGTATGGCATCTCTTGGGCGAAGTCGAGGTCGTATTCGGTTTTTGGGCCTTTGTGCTGATGGCGGCATTGCTGCTGCTTACGGGCAAGGATGCCGCCGTCCAGTATCTGGATGAGCGCAACTTCACTGAACCCCTATTTGTATTTGTGATTATGGTGATGGCGGCGAGTCGCCCGATTTTGCATGCCGTTATGGATTTGGTGCGCGCAGGAGCCAAGTTGATTCCATTACCGCGCGGGCAAGTTGTTTTCTTCCTGTGCCTCTCGGCCGTACCGCTGTTGGGCTCTTTTATTACTGAGCCGGCTGCGATGACGCTGGCGGCCATGATGCTGCGTGATGCGTATTTCTCCAACAAGCTCAGCACCCGTTTGCAGTATTCGACTTTGGGCGTGTTGTTTGTCAACGTTTCCATCGGCGGCACCATGACCCATTTCGCCGCGCCGCCAGTTTTGATGGTCGCGGCCAAATGGCAATGGGACACCCTCTATATGTTCTCGCATTTTGGCTGGAAAGCCGCACTGGCGGTGCTGGTCAACGCAGGTATTCTGACTTGGCTTTTCCGCCATGAGCTGGCCAGTAAAGCGAATCTCGACACACGTGACACCAGCCGCAGCAAAGTGCCCATGTCGGTCATGGCCATTCACATTCTGTTCTTGGCTGGCGTCGTCTTGTTTGCCCATCATCCGGCCGTATTCATGGGTCTTTTCCTGTTCTTTCTGGGTTTTACGGATGCCTACAAACGTCACCAAGATCGCCTGATCCTGCGCGAAGGTCTGCTCGTTGCATTCTTCCTGGCCGGCCTTGTTACCTTGGGCGGTTTGCAAAAATGGTGGCTGCAATCCACATTGTCCGGTCTGGACAACACGGTGCTGTATTTCATCGCCACCGGCTTAACTGCAGTGACCGATAACGCCGCACTGACTTATCTAGGTTCGCTGGTAGATGGTGTGGGCGATGGCTTCAAATATGCTTTAGTGGCCGGCGCCGTCACTGGCGGCGGTTTAACCGTGATTGCCAACGCGCCGAACCCCGCCGGGATGGCGATCCTGAAAAACTATTTCCGCGATGAATCGGTCAGCCCAATGGGCTTGTTGCTGGCGGCGCTCCCCCCAACGTTTGTCGCGATTATCGCCTTTATGGCGCTCTAATCCAGCTCCACGATCAAGGCCGGCATCATGCCGGCCTTTTTTGCAAGCCTCAGCCAGATTCAAACATGCCCCTCTTGGCCAATCCGGGCTGCTGGGGCAAGCTTTTTTCAGCCTTTTCCCCGATCGTTACACGCCACTTTCTAAGCGTGACTGCACTTAAGCGAATCCCATCTTTATTTGAGCTGATTTGGTTTTTTCAGTACTCGACCGCCTAACCAGCATGACAAAAAAGCATTCGCTGGCCTATTACCGGGAACTAGTCCAAAAATAAGAAGCCTTACACCTTCTCGTTTCAAATCTAACAAGGGAACGCCAGCATGACTCTGACTCCGACGTCGCCCGAACTGATTGCCGCGATCATTTTCGCCATTGCGATCATTCACACTTTTTCAACCAAATATTTCAATCAGCTCGCGCACCGCTATCCGGCTCACGGCGGGATCTGGCATTTACTCGGAGAAGTGGAAGTCGTCTTTGGTTTCTGGGCGTTTGTACTGATCGCCGCTTTGCTGATTGTTTCAGGCAAAGATGCCGCCGTTCAATATTTGGATGAGCGCAACTTCACTGAACCCCTGTTTGTGTTTGTGATTATGGTGATGGCCGCAAGCCGCCCTATCTTGCATGCGGTCATGGATTTGATCCGCGCCACCGCAAAGCTCTTGCCATTTCCTCGCGCGCTTTCGGTGTATTTTTTGTGTTTGGCAGGCGTTCCGCTGCTGGGCTCTTTCATTACCGAACCTGCCGCCATGACGCTGGCGGCGATCATGCTGCGCGATGTGTTTTTTGCGAACAAACTCAGCACGCGCTTACAGTACTCCACGCTCGGCGTGCTGTTTCTGAATATCTCCATCGGCGGCACGCTGACCCATTTCGCTGCGCCGCCCGTCCTGATGGTTGCGGCCAAATGGCAGTGGGACACCCCTTTTATGTTTTCACACTTTGGCTGGAAAGCCATGATCGCGGTGATCGCTAATGCAGCCATCGCAACATGGTTATTCCGTCATGAGCTGATTCGCAAAGCCCATCTGGACACCGGCGATACCGGCCGCGGCAAGATCCCCATGCAAGTCATTGCCATCCATATCCTGTTTCTGGCTGGCGTCGTATTTTTTGCGCACCACCCGGCGGTGTTTATGGGCTTATTCCTGTTTTTCCTTGGTTTTACCGAGGCCTACAACCGCCATCAAGACAAATTAATCCTGCGCGAAGGTTTGCTGGTGGCCTTCTTTCTGGCGGGGCTGGTCACGCTTGGCGGCCTGCAAAAATGGTGGTTGCAACCCAGTCTTTCCGGGCTCGACGATACCGTTCTGTTCTTTATCGCCACCGCGCTGACAGCGATCACCGACAATGCGGCGCTGACCTATCTGGGTTCGCTGGTTGAGGGGGTTAGTGATGGCTTCAAATATGCGCTGGTGGCTGGCGCGGTCACCGGCGGCGGCCTGACCGTGATTGCCAACGCGCCCAATCCTGCCGGGATTTCGATTCTGAAAAGCTATTTCCGCGATGAATCGATCAGCCCACTCGGCCTTTTGCTCGCCGCACTGCCGCCCACCCTGGTCGCCGCCATCGCATTCATGGCGCTTTGATCCGTAGCAACAAGCCCGCGCCGACATCGCGGGCTTTCCGGCGAGCTCGCCCGCAAGGGCGTCTTGCCTCTGATGGAAACAACCCATGATGACTTTTGACTTCCTGCCCGTGGACTTGCTCTGGCCACTGGGTCTGCTCATCGCCTGGTTTGCCGGCGAATACGCGCATCGCAGAGCCAGACTGCCGCGCATCAGCACTTACGCAGTCATTGGCTTTGTCTTTGCCCCCACGCAACTGGGTTTACTGCCAGAAAACGGATCGCCCGTTATGTTGCTGCTGGCCAATATCGCTTTTGGCTTAATCCTGTTTGAAGCCGGGCATCGGATCAATCTGCGCTGGCTCGCCACCAATCGTTGGTTTGCCTTCAGCGGCGTACTAGAAGCCTTACTGACCTTTGCCACGATCTATGCGCTGGCGCGCTGGCTCAACCAAGGAATGACGGTGTCCGCGCTGCTGGCTGCGCTCGCGATGGCGACCTCCCCCGCCACCATCATTCGCGTCGTCAACGAGCACCGCAGCGCGGGGCAAGTGACCGAGCGGGTGCTGCATCTTTCGGTGCTCAATTGCGTGCTTGCGGTGCTGTTTTTCAAGATTGTGGTCGGACTGGTCGTATTCCGCACTTCGGGCAGTCTGCTGCAAGCCGGATACAGCAGCCTGATCGTACTGCTGGTCTCCGTCACCCTTGGCGCCCTGACAGGCATCCTGATGCCCGCGCTTTTACGCACACTCAAACCCAGCCAGACCGACGTCACCCTGGCATTTGCGCTGGCAGTGATTCTGCTGGTCGCGCTCACTCATGGACTCAAGCTCTCCCCGGTGCTCGCTACGCTGACTTTTGGCCTGACCGCACGCCATCGCCGCATTGCGCTCGGCCACACGCAACGAGGATTTGGCGTACTGGGTGATCTATTTGCCCTGATTCTTTTTGTTTTTATTGCAAGCAACCTGGAATGGCGTGCAGCCATGGCGGGTCTGATCCCGGGGCTCGCCATCGTCCCACTTCGGCAATCGGCCAAGATCGCGGGCACGACCTTGCTTGCTCACTTCAGCGGTGTGTCCTGGCGTAAAGGTGTGCTGACCGGGGTGGCGATGGCGCCGATTTCAGCTTTTGTGATTCTGACGCTGGAACAAACCCGCCATCTGGGTGTCGATCTGTTCGATCAGCTCGCGCCACTCGCGGCCGTGGCGCTGATCCTGGAAGTCACCGGCCCGATTCTGACCCAGCTCGCGCTGCGCCTGGCCGCCGAAATCCCCGCCAAGGAAAACTGACATGCCGCTTGAAGCCTTCCACACTTCCGAATCGCTGACTTTCGGCGTCGAACTGGAATTGCAACTCGTTAGCCTGAGCGATTTTGACCTCTGCGCCTCGTGCCCGGACATGCTCGAATTATTGCGCCGCGCGCCCTTCCCCGGCCAAGTCACGCCCGAAATCACCGAAAGCATGATCGAGATCGGCAGCTCGGTGCAAAAGCGCCATCCGGCCTTACTTATGCAACTGGGAGAGATTCGCGACACCTTGGTGAGCGCCGCCGACCGGCTCAATATCGGCATTTGCGGCGGCGGCACGCATCCTTTCCAGATCTGGTCGGAGCGGCGCATTTTCAGCAAACCACGCTTTAAAGAAGTCTCGGCGCTCTACGGCTATCTGGCCAAGCAGTTCACCATTTTCGGCCAGCACATTCACATCGGTTGCCGCAATGGCGACGAAGCGCTGTTCCTGCTGCATGCCCTCAACCGCTATGTGCCGCACTTTATCGCGCTCTCAGCTTCGTCGCCTTTTGTGCAAGGCATGGACACGCTGTTCAACTCGGCGCGGCTTAATTCGGTGTTCGCTTTTCCCTTGAGCGGGCGCGCGCCGTTCATCCTGCGCTGGGATGAGTTCGCCGAAGATTATTTCGCCAAAATGGCGCACACCGGCGTGGTGAAAAGCATGAAGGATTTTTACTGGGATCTGCGCCCCAAGCCCGAATACGGCACGATCGAATTGCGCGTGTGCGATACGCCGCTCTCGGTGGAGCGCGCCGCCGCACTGGCCGGCTATCTGCAGGCCTTGTGCGCTTATCTCCTGGAGCGCGAAGAACCCGCGCCGGCGGAAGACGATTACCTCGTTTACAACTACAACCGCTTTCAGGCCTGCCGCTTCGGCCTTGACGGCGCGATTGTCCACCCCAAGATCTACGAATCGCTGTCGCTGCGCGAGGATATTCTGGCCACCGTGCGCCGCATCCGCAGCCATGCGCAGGCGCTTGATGGCGAAGGCGCGCTCGCTGAAATCGAAGCCATTGTCGCCCAAGGCAGCGACGCCAGCCTGTTGCGCCGCACTTTCAATGAAAAAGGCAGCGTCGAAGCCATGGTCGACACTGCCTTGCAGACCTTTCGCGTGGCGCAAAGGGTTTCAAGCTGAACGCCACCACCCCTGCATGAGCCAGACCGGCACCGTGATCGCGGCGGCAAAACCACCCGCGATCGCGGCCAGATTGACCCAGTCGACCCAGTAATCCAAGTCGCCAAGGCTTGCCCCGGTCAGCGCCGGCACGCTCAGGAGCGCCAGTCCGAATAGACCCGCCGCCAGCGGCAGCAGCGCCCTCCAATACGGCCAACGCAGTCCCCGCCATAATCCGAGCGCAATGGCATCCAGCAACACCAGCAGATAAACCAGCGTCCAGATCCAGTGCAAAAGCGCCCATTCAAAAACAATGTTCAAAGCCAGTTGCAATTCATACATGAGAAAGCTCCTTACACATTGCCGCGCAGGACTGCGATGTAAGCAGGCTTGAGCAACTGGGTTTTCATCAGCCAGGCAAACCAGCTTTCCTGCAAAGGCTCGATCATCGGCAAAGAAGGCGTGAGCCGGCCTTCATAATCGAATTCGATCAACAGCGCCGAGCCTTCGCGCACGATCAGCGGGCAAGAGGTGTAGCCATCGAAGGTCTGCGAGGGCGCGCGTCCGGCGATCACATCAACGAGGTTGGCCGCGACAATCGGCGCGCTTTTCTTGACCGTGGCCGCCGTCTTGCCACGCGGCGTGCCGTTGATGTCGCCCACGCCAAACACATTCGGATAACGCCGGTGCTGCAAGGTGCTCTTGTCGACCTCCAGCCAGCCGCCCGCCGCCATCGTTCCCTCCTGCCAAGCCAGCAGACTTTTGCGCACCGAATCGGGCGCGCGCATCGGCGGCACGACATGGATAAAGTCATACGCCGCTTCAGTAACGTGGCCATCGGGCAAGGCAAACCAGGCTTTGCGCGCGCCAATGTCGATGGCTTTAAGCTTTTGCTCGAACTCGACACCAATTTTCATGCGCTGCCAGTAATCGAGCACCAGATCGTTGATTTTGGGTACGCCAAACACCGTTTTACCGGCTGACATAAAGCGGATGCGCGAGGCCTCCACCACGCCGGACTGCTTGAGTCGGTCGCGCAGCAAAAAGGTCATTTTGAGCGGCGCGCCCGCGCATTTAAGCGGTGTGGCCGGCAAAGTCAT
>CAXYUI010000030.1:0-12120 GCA_964291975.1 uncultured Formivibrio sp.
GGTTTCGATCTTCTGGGGTACCGCCGGGGTGGTCAGGACTTGGGCGTTCGGAAAATAGGCCTTCAGCACTTCGGCGCCGAAGTAGAAATCCGGGTCGGCATTGCTGATGAAGATGGTCTTCAGCATCTTGCCGCTGTCGAGCACGTTGGCCGCCACGCGCAGGGCATCGGCGCGAGTGAAGCCGCTGTCGATCACGATCGCTTCGGTCTTGCCGCTGACCACCACGGCATTGACATGAAAGCTGTTGCCGTCGGCGTTATAGACTTTGACGCTGAGCGGAGCGGGGCTTGCTGCGCCAGCCGCAGTGACCACACCCAGAGTCAGAGCCGGAAGGATGAAACGGGCGATTTTGCTGAGTTGAAACATGGTGATCTCCTTGGGTCAGTGAATGTTTGCTACGGAGGCCACTTTAAGTTTTTCAATTTGATTGATAAAGTTCACATCAATTTATTATTTATTGCATGGATCGATGAAATGGACCGACTGACCGCAGTACGCGTGTTCGTGGAAGTAGCGGATCGCGCCAGCCTCACCCAGACCGCCGAGTACCTGGAAATGTCGGCAGCGATGGTTAGCCGCTATCTCGCTGCGGTAGAAGACTGGTTCGGCGCCCGCCTGCTGCACCGGACCACGCGCAAGGTGAGCCTCACCGATGCCGGTTTTGCCGCGCTTCCCACCTGCCGGCAACTGCTTGAACTCGCGGAAGAAGCGCAGCACCTCGCTTCGGAGCGCAGCCGTGAACCGGCGGGCGTGTTGCGCGTCACCAGTTCCGGCTCCTTCGCGGATGCCCAGCTCACCGCGGCGCTGGTCGACTTCCAGCGCCAATACGCACAGGTGGAGATCGTGCTGTCGGTCGGTGACAAGGCGACCGATCTGGTGGGCGAACGGGTCGATCTGGCGGTGCGCATCACCAACACGCTGGACCCGGCGATGATCACGCGACCACTGGCGCGCTGCCGTTCGATGCTGTGCGCCTCGCCGGACTACCTGGAAAAACACGGCGTGCCCCGCATGGCGGAGGATTTGCGCCAGCACCGCTGCATTGCGCACGCTTTCGGTATCGGCAAGCAATACCGCTTCACGCAGGGCAGCGAGACATTCTCAGTGCCGGTCGACTGGAGCTTTCACACCAACGAAACCGCCGTGCTGCGGCGGGCTGTGCTTTCGGGCGCGGGCGTTGGCATGCTGCCCACCTACTACTTGGGTGATGAGCTGCGCTCAGGCCGCCTAGTGCAACTGCTGCCAGATCACGAGCCGGAGGTGCTGGGCATCCACGCGATTTATCTTTCGCGTCAGCACCAGCCACTGGCCTTGCGCCTGCTGGTGGATTTTCTGGCCGCGCGCTTCGCCGGCGAACCCGCACCCTGGGATCGTGCACTCACAGGACGCAGCGAGGATTGAACCACGTCCTGAAAAATATGAGTAAGGACGCAAAACGCCCCTGCTCAAGCACTTAAATCTTGATGACCTTGATCGCAGCCAGATCGACGCCACCCGAAATGACTTTTCCAAACCCATCGACAAAACCGGATTTATGAGAGGCCTTGTATTTCGCACAACAACGAAATATGATTCGCCACATGACGAAAGAAAATTCCACTTCAAACGAAGCAAGGCCACTGACCGAAACCGAGCTGGAAGAAATCATCAAAGCGCTCGCCAATCCGGCGCGGCGTGAGATTCTGGCTTGGCTACGCACGCCTGAGCAGTATTTCGCCGATCAGGCTTATCCCTTGGAAATGGGTGTGTGCGCCGGCAAGATTTTCGAGAAAACCGGCCTCTCACATTCCACCGCCTCGGCACATCTGGCCAGCTTGCAACGCGCCGGTCTGGTCAGCACCCGCAAGATCGGCCAGTGGATTTTTTATTCCCGCAACGAAGCGGTGATTGCCGCTTTCCTGCACAAGATGCAGCACGAACTCTAAGCCCTGACCACAAGGAGTATCAGCATGAGCACCCTTTTCAACCCACTTCAGGTCGGCGACCTTGTCTGGCCCAACCGCATCGTCATGGCGCCGCTGACGCGCTGCCGCGCCGATGAAGGCCGCGTGCCCAACGCCCTGATGGCCGAGTACTACGCCCAGCGCGCCAGCGCCGGGCTGATTCTGTCGGAGGCCACCTCGGTCACCCCGCTGGGCGTGGGCTACCCGGACACCCCCGGTATCTGGAGCGATGAACAGGTGGAAGGCTGGCAGCAAGTGACCCGCGCAGTCCATGCCGCTGGCGGACGCATCTTCCTGCAACTGTGGCACGTCGGCCGCATCTCGCACCCGGACTATCTGGGCGGCGAACTGCCGGTCGCCCCGAGCGCCATCCAGCCTGCCGGCCATGTCAGCCTGCTGCGTCCGATGCGTGATTACGTCACCCCGCGCGCACTCGAAACCGATGAAATCCCGGGCATCGTCGCCGCCTACCGCAAGGGCGCCGAAACCGCCATACGCGCCGGCTGTGACGGCGTGGAAGTGCATGGCGCCAACGGCTCCTTGCTCGACCAGTTCCTGCAGGACAGCACCAACCAGCGCAGCGACGCCTACGGCGGCAGTCTGGAAAACCGTCTGCGCCTGCCGCTGGAAGTCACCGATGCGGTGATCGAAGTTTGGGGCGCGGATCGCGTCGGCTACCACATCGCCCCACGCTGCGATTCCCACGACATGGGCGATTCCAACCCACTCGCCACCTTCAGCGCTCTGGCCCGCGAACTGGGCAAGCGTCGCATCGCCTTTTTGTTTGCGCGCGAATCGCAGGATGAACCACGCCTCGGCCCTGCACTGAAACAGGCTTTCGGCGGCGTCTACATCGCCAATCAAGGCCTCACCCGCGCCAGCGCAGAAGCCTTGCTCGATCGCAACGAGGCCGATGCCGTAGCCTTCGGGAAAGATTTCATTGCCACGCCCGATCTGCCGCTGCGTTTGCTGCGAGAACAAGCCTTGAACACCCACAAACCGGAGAGCTTCTACGGCTATGGCCAGCCCGATCCACGAGTAGGCTATGTCGACTATCCGCAAGCTTGATTAAGCTGCAAATACAAACAGGGGACTTGCATGCAAGTCCCCTGTTTTTTTATTCACTGCGCTTTACCACTCCCGATTCAGGCGGCCTCTTTTTCCAGCAGCATTGCATCGCCATAACTGAAGAAGCGATATTCCTGCTCAATCGCATGGCGATAGGCCGCCATCATCGTCTCATACCCGGCAAAAGCAGAAACCAGCATCAAAAGCGTGGACTTGGGCAGGTGGAAGTTGGTAATCAGCCGGTCGACCACTTTGAATTCAAAACCCGGCGTAATAAAGATATCGGTATCGCCCTCAGGTTCGGCCAAAACCCCATTGAGGCTGGATGCTTCCAATGCACGCAAGCTGGTTGTCCCCACCGCAATCACCCGCCCGCCGGCCGCCTTGGTTTGCCGGATCAGCTCACACGTCGCCGCAGGGATCGAATAACGCTCATGGTGCATGGTGTGCTCGGCAATCGAATCCACCCGCACCGGCTGAAAAGTGCCAGCGCCAACATGCAGGGTCAGAAAAGCGGTATTGACGCCCATCGCGCGCACTTTTTCGAGCAGTTCGTCGGTGAAATGCAGGCCCGCAGTCGGCGCAGCCACCGCGCCCGGATCGCGCGCGTAGACAGTTTGATAACGGCGCGCATCGTCGTCATCGGGCGTATGCGTGATATAGGGCGGCAGCGGCAACTGGCCAGCTGCTTCGAGAATATCGAGCACACTTTCATTGCCGGCAAACTTCAGCAAAAAAAGATCCCCGCGCCGCTCTACCATCTCGGCTTGCCATTTTTCCGCGAAAATCAGCGAAGTTCCCGGCTTGGGCGCTTTGGAGGCGCGCACATGCGCCAGCGCCGTATGGGAATCGAGCACCCGTTCGATCAGCGCCTCGATCTGGCCGCCCGTGGCTTTCTGGCCAAAGATGCGCGCCTTGATCACGCGCGTGTCGTTGAAAACCAACAAATCCCCCGCGCGCAGATAACTCGGCAAATTACGGAAATAATCGTCATTTCGTTGCAAATCATCAACGTGCATCAACCGACTCGCACCGCGCTCAGCGGGCGGAAACTGGGCGATCAGACGATCTGGCAAAGGGTAATCGAAGTCAGAAACCTGCATGAAACGAGCTTGACCAATCGGAATCAGGGGCGCAGATTATAGCGCCGAAGTCTTGGCAAATCTGGTTTTACATTGCGCTGTAAGAATTCACACCCAGATCGCACATTTACTGAAATTCGATTCATTTCATGCTTTTTCTGGACAAATTGCCGACAACTACGGCAAACTCCGCCCGACTTTGAAGAACTTCGCTGAAGGCTGACGCATGCCAGAGATTCGCAAGGTGCTCGTTTTGCATGGCCCGAACCTCAATCTTTTAGGGGTACGCGAGCCACAACATTACGGCGCCGATACCTTGGCCAACATCAACACCCGGCTGATTGAACAAGGCAAGCAACTAGGCCTTGAAGTGGAAACACTGCAATCGAACCGTGAGTACGAATTGGTGGAGCGAATTCAAGCCACGCTCAACGATGGGGTTGATTTCATCATCATCAATCCAGCGGCCTTTACGCACACCAGCGTGGCCATTCGCGATGCGATTGCCGCCGTCAAAAAGCCTTTCGTTGAAGTGCATTTATCCAATGTGCATGCCCGTGAAGCTTTCCGGCATCACTCCTATTTTTCCGACCTTGCGGTTGGCGTGATTTGCGGCCTTGGCGCCAAAGGGTATGAATTTGCCCTGCAATACGCCGCCGACTATCAACCCAAAGCGTCCTGAACAGCGACGCTCGCCCTTAGAGGAGAGGATTCCCATGGATCTTCGTAAGCTCAAAAAACTGATCGACCTCGTTGAAGAATCCGGCATCGCCGAACTCGAAGTCACCGAAGGCGAAGAAAAAGTGCGCATCACCCGCACCACCAACAATACGGTGACTTACGCTCAACCTATGCAATACGCACCGGCACCGATGCCTGCGCCTGCAGCGCCGGCCGCTGCGCCTGCCGTCGTCGCAGCCGTAGAAAATGCCCTGCCAGAAGGCCATGTGGTGAAATCACCGATGGTCGGCACCTTCTACCGCAACCCCTCCCCGTATGCGGCCACTTTTGTGGAAGTCGGCCATTCCGTCAATGCCGGCGACACCATCTGCATCATCGAAGCCATGAAGCTGCTGAACGAAATCGAATCCGACAAGGGCGGCGTGATCAAAGCCATCCTGGTTGAAAATGGCCAGCCGGTCGAATACGGCGAACCGCTGTTCATCATTGGCTAACCTCTGTGAGGCGGGAAGAGTGAGGGGTAAGGGGCAAACCTCTACACCTCACACCTGACACCTCACTCCTCACGGAGATCCATCCATGTTTGAAAAAATTCTGATCGCCAACCGCGGCGAAATTGCCCTTCGTATTTTGCGCGCCTGCCGCGAGATGGGCATCAAAACGGTGGTCGTGCACTCCGAAGCCGACCGCGACGCCAAATACGTCAAACTGGCCGATGAATCGGTCTGTATTGGTCCGGCGCCGAGCCCGCAAAGTTATCTGCACGTCCCAGCCCTGATCGCAGCCGCTGAAGTCACCCAAGCCGAAGCGATTCACCCCGGCTACGGTTTTCTGTCAGAAAACGCCGACTTTGCCCAGCGCGTCGAAGAATCCGGCTTCGTCTTTATTGGCCCTCGCCCCGAATCAATCCGCCTGATGGGCGACAAGGTTTCGGCTAAAGACGCCATGAAGAAAGCGGGTGTTCCCTGCGTACCAGGTTCCGATGGCGCACTGACGGATGACCCACAAGAAATCCTGAAGATGGGTCGCCAAGTGGGCTACCCGGTCATCATCAAAGCCGCAGGCGGTGGCGGTGGCCGCGGCATGCGCGTGGTACACAACGAAGAAGAGCTGTTGCGCTCGGTTGAAATGACCAAGGCGGAAGCCGGTGCCGCATTCGGCAATCCGATGGTCTACATGGAAAAATTCCTGCAGACCCCGCGCCATATTGAAATCCAGATTCTGGCCGACCAGCACGGCAACGCCGTGTATGTGGGTGACCGCGATTGCACAATGCAACGCCCCCACCAGAAAGTGATCGAAGACGCGCCGGCGCCCGGCATTACCGATGCCATGCGCAAACGCGTTGGCGAAGCGTGTGCCGAGGCTTGTCGTCAGATCGGTTATCGCGGGGCGGGTACCTTCGAGTTCTTGTTCGAAAACGGCGAGTTCTATTTCATTGAAATGAACACGCGTGTGCAGGTTGAGCATCCGGTCACTGAAATGATTACCGGCATCGATATCGTCCAGGAACAAATCCGCATCGCTTACGGTGAAAAACTGCGCTTCACGCAGAAAGACATCAAGCTCAAAGGGCATGCCATGGAATGCCGGATCAACGCCGAAGATCCGCTCAAGTTCATTCCGAGCCCTGGTCAGATCACGACCTATCACGCACCGGGCGGCCCCGGTATCCGCGTTGATTCGCATGTCTACCAAGGCTATCGCGTTCCATCCAATTACGACTCGATGATCGGCAAGATCATTGCTTACGGCGATACCCGCGAGCAGGCCATGGCTCGCATGCGCATCGCCCTGTCGGAAACGGTGGTACAAGGCATCAAGACCAATATCCCGCTGCACCAGCAGTTGTTTATGGATGCCGGCTTTATTAAGGGTGCAACCAGCATTCACTATCTGGAACACCAAATGCCGGAAATCCGCGCGATTCTGGAAAAGCAGCTGTAAAGCATGTGAGGGCGAGGTGTGAGGCGTGGGGAGCATCCCCGCGCGCGCATTTCGCCTTTCGCATTTACTCCTAACACCTCACTCCTGACACCTCACTCCCTATGCCTTGGCAAGAACTCCGCATTACCACCGATTCCACCCACGCCGAAAAACTCTCGGATGCGCTCTTTGATTTGGGCGCACTGTCCGTATCGATTGAAGATGCGGCCGCCGGCACGGCTGACGAAAAACCCATTTTTGGCGAGCCGGGCGAACCGGTTGACCAGATGTGGGATAAAAGCGTGGTGGTGGCTTTGCTCGAAGCCGATGCCAGCGCGGAACTGATGATCGCCGCTGCCGGCAACGCCATCCACACCCCGCTGAACGAATTCACCGCCACCATCGTTGAAGAGCGGGACTGGGTGCGCCTGACCCAATCGCAGTTCGACCCGATCCCGATTTCGCAACGCCTGTGGATTACGCCAACTTGGCACGAATGCCCCGATCCTGCCGCCGTCAACATCCAGCTCGACCCCGGTTTAGCCTTTGGCACCGGCAGCCATCCAACCACACGCCTGTGCCTGCAGTGGCTCGATGCCAACCTCAAGGGCGGTGAATCGGTGATGGATTACGGTTGCGGCTCGGGGATTCTGGCGATTGCCGCCATGAAACTCGGTGCAGGATCAGCCGATGGCGTCGATATTGATCCGCAAGCGATGATGGCTTCGAACCAGAATGCCGAACAGAACAACGTTGTTGCGCGCTTCTTCCTGCCCAATCAGGAACCGCAACAACAATACGATGTAGTCGTCGCCAACATTCTCACTAATCCACTTAAAGCCCTCGCCCCGCTGCTGACCGGCAAAATCAAGCCAGGCGGTCGCATTGCACTTTCCGGCATTCTGCAAGAGCAGGCTGAGGAGGTAATGGCGATTAACGGTCAGTGGATTACTTTCAATCCAGTGCAAAGCCACGAGGGTTGGGTTTGTCTTTCCGGCACCCGCCGTTAAGGTGTTTTGCGGCCACAAGCAAATCATCTAGAATCGGCACCCATGAGCCAAATCACCCGCTGCCCCAATTGCTCCACCACCTTCCGGGTTTCTGAGATGCAGCTTGCTGCATTTCAGGGCAAGGTGCGCTGCGGGAAGTGCGCGTTTATTTTTCATGCGCCAGAAAATCTGGTTTTGGCTGACACCACGCTGCTGCCGCCACCCAATGAACCCGAAACACCCGCGCCAGCCAGTACTAGGCGCCCCCTTGCAGAACCAGTAGCCGCAAGCGCGCCCGACGAAGCCATCTCGACAATCGAAGATGCAGACAGCAGTTTGCCCCCCTCGCCGCCCCCTGCTCCAGCAAGCGAAGCGAATGACACCACCGGGAATTACCACCCCATTGCGCTGGAGGAAGACGAGTTTCTGGCCTCGCGCCCGCAGGACAGCATTTGGTGGCTGATTCCGCTTTCACTGGCGATTGCACTGCTGCTATTGCAAATTGTCTACGCTGCTCGCACCCGCATCACGATGGGACTACCCGGCTTGCGTCCGCAGTTTGTCGCCGCCTGCAAAATGATCGGCTGCTCGGTGCCGCTCCCCCGCCGCAGCGAGCTTTTGCGCTCTGAATGGTCCGAGCTGAGCTATGTGCCCGGCCACCCCAACTTGATTCAGCTTTCAGCTACCCTGCGCAACCTGGCACACTTCGAGCAAGCACTGCCGTTACTGCAACTTTCACTGACGGATGATCAAGAAAACATTGTCGCGCGCCGAGTCTTCCGCCCGGAAGAATACCTGACAGCCACCGAACGCCTGCGCACGCAATTGGCCGCCGGCGATGAGTTGCACGCTTATCTGCAGCTGGACTTGGGCGAACTGCGCTCCACCGGCTATTCACTGTTCTGGATCCACGAGTAAGACTGCGTATCTGGCCGCACGAACGCTTTTCATAAGTTTGCTGCAAAGCAACATTTTTCTTGGCGCTTTCCTTGTTTTTGCTTGTTCGCTAGCCATACTGAAAGCGACTTGCGTTCAATCGAAAGGATTCCATCATGTCCACCATCTTGCTTAATGGCACGCCAATCAACGTGGGTGGCCAATTTCCGCGCGTTGCCGATACCGCACACAGCTTTATGCTGGTCGACACCAATTTGCAGGATGTCGCACTTTCCAAATACTGGGGTCAGCGCAAAATGATCGGGGTCATCCCCAGCATTGATGCCGCCATCGGCCTGACTATCGCTCGCAAGCTGGAAGCCTTGGCACACGACCTGGACAACACGGCCGTCATGACCGTTTCGGTCGATACCCCTTATGCACTATCGCGCGTCCAAGAATCCGAAGGCTTTCGCAAAGTGCACCTCTTTTCAACATTGCGCGGCCGCGATTTCCATAAAGATTACGGCGTGATGATTACCGATGTGCCGCTCTCTGGCTTGATGGCTGCAGCGCTGATCGTGCTCGATACCAACGACACCGTGCTTTACGCCGAACTAGTTCCCGACTTGAACAGCGAACCCAACTACGAAGAAGCACTCAAAGCGCTGTTTGAATCCGAACAAATTGCCTGAAACATCTTTAATCCCTCGCAGCCCGCCTTTCCTTGGCGGGCTTTTTCATGTTCGACGAACAGCCGTTAGAATGTACACACCCCTTTTCCGGAGATCGGCATGATTCTGCGCACCAGCCTTTGCACATTTGCCCTGTTATGCGCCCAGACAGCACTGGCGCGCGACATATCCAAAATCACCCAAGTGATTCTCTATCCAGGCAGCGCCACCATTGAGCGCACCGCGCAAGTGAACGCTGGCGCCCAAAAACTGGAAATTACCCAGCTTCCCGCCAACTTCGCCATTGAGACACTGCGACTCGAAGCCGACCCCGGCATTTCACTGGGCGAATTTACCGTTCTCGACCGCACCGGCGAATCCGTACCCAATCCGAAACAGGCTGAACTGGAAAAACAGATCCAAGCGATCGGCGACCAAATTGCATTGATCGAAGTGGAGCGCCAATCCGCCGAACTGGTCACAGGTTATTTGGGTGGGCTAAGGGAAAATCCGGACAATGTGAAAACCACCGAGGCGCGTCAACTTCTGAGCACCTTAGAGGCGATTCGCAACGGCGGGCAGGATGCTTACATCCGCATCCACAAAGCAGGAATCCAAAAACGCAATCTGGAAAAACAACAGGCTCTTTTGCAAAGCGAATTGGAAAAGATCAAAGGGCAGAGCCGCGCCTCACGCAACTTGAGCGTGCGCCTGGCAAGCAGCCAAAGCGGTTCGGTTCGCATCAGCTACCAAGTCAACGGCCCGGGCTGGCAACCGGCGTACCGCGCCACGCTCGACACCGCCCGCGCCATGGTGCGTATCGAGCGCCAAGCGCTGATTGCGCAAGCCAGTGGCGAAGACTGGCATCAGGTTCCTCTGCGACTTTCCACCAGCCAACCGCTAATATCCCCCGAAGGGCGGCCAGCACAGCCTTGGGAATTACGCATCCTGGAAACACATCCCGTTTTGGCCAAAGCCGCAGCACCCCGTACAGCTGAGCGTATGCTCGATGCAGCCCCGGCGCTGATGATGGCAGAGCACGCAGCGCTGCCGATCCCACAAGTTTTTGATGGCGCCTTCGCCACCGAATTCGAAGTACCCACCCAAGTCACCCTGCCTGCCGATGGTCGCCAGATCACCATCCCGCTGGCTCAATACGACATGCCCGCCAAGTTGCGCATTCAAGCTGTGCCTCGACAGGATCCAAGCGCTTTTCTGGTCGCCAAGGGTGAACTGCCGCCAGGGGTCTGGCTGCCAGGCTCTATCCAGCTTTATCGGGATGGCGCCTACGTTGGCAACACCACTTGGAGTGCGCACGACACGCATCAACTGATTCTGCCCTTCGGTCGAGACGACTTAATTCGTATCAGCGTCAACCACCCACAAACCCGCACCAGCGAAAGCGGCCTGATCGAACAACGTCGCACCCGGCAACTGGTGACCGAATACACCATACACAATCGGCACAAAAAGGCGATCGAACTGACCTTGCTTGAGCCCTCGCCTGTCAGTACCGATGAGAAAATCAAAGTGGAAAAACGATTTGAACCGGCAATCAGCCAAGAAAACTGGGAGGAAAAGAAGGGGGTGATCGCTTGGGAGTATCCGCTGGCAGCTGGTGCCACACAGAAATTCAGCACTCACTACCAAATCAGCTGGCCCAAAGAAGCCCAAATCAGCCCACTGCGCTGAACATCGCAGCGGCCACGGACGATCAAGTGAGCGGTCAAAGCCTGAATTCAGCCCTGTGGCTGATTCAAGTCCCCGCTCACTTCACCACCACGGTGAGCCAAATAAAAAAGCCCGCTAAGCGGGCTTTTTTTTGCGATGCAAACGCATCGGCGGAATATGGAGCGGGAGAAGAGTCTCGAACTCTCGACCTCAACCTTGGCAAGGTTGCGCTCTACCAACTGAGCTACTCCCGCATGTCTGGCTCCCCGACCTGGACTCGAACCAGGGACCTGCGGATTAACAGTCCGTCGCTCTACCGACTGAGCTATCAGGGAACAGAGGGGGCGAATAATAGCCAAACTATTTAAGCTTCGCAAGGGGGTTTTCAAAAGAATTTCCCTCTCCCCTCCGGCAGGGCAACTCACGGGGTTCTGATCGGCCATGGAATAAGAACCAGAAGGCACTACTGGGTTACGGAAGCTCTTGATTGGCCGCAGATTCCTGCGCAGTGTGATGAATTACATTCTTCGCCCGCCCTGCCCACGGTATGCTTGCCGCAATGTCTGCACTCAAGCGCTTGCTCTAGCGAACCTCATGCGATGTCGCCAGACAGATCTACCGCCTGTACCCCAGAAGGGGAGCGCCATGACCAAAAAAATTCCCTTGCACCCTAAACGCCCCGAGCACATCTGCTGGGGGTGCGAAAAATACTGCCCTGCCAATGCCATGCGTTGCGGGAACGGTTCTGAGCGCACGCCGCATCCGGTTGAACTGTTTGGAGAAGATTGGTTGGATTGGGCGCTCGATGCGCCCGAGCAGGTGAGCGATCAAAAAAATCATTCTGGCTGATGCGCTTTGCCGCATGAATCTGCTTGCCGATGAGATCTTCCAAGCCTGGCCGACTTACTCCACGCGCACTTGCAACTTTGCCCTCTCACGATCGACCTCCCGCGCCCTCACCCGCTCACCCCTATAGCTTGAAACACCGCATTTCAACTCCAGCAAACGATGCCGGGTGCTACTTCCACATGCGCATGCAATTTGTGAATCCCCTTGGTCGCTTGCGCCTGCAAAGCCCGATAATCTTCTTGGCCAATGCCGATATCGCGCGGCGCTACGCCCGGATGGCAACTGCAACGCGAGACCGCCATACCCTGCCCCCAATAGATCCGCGCGCGCGTATTGCGCACCCAAAAGCCTGCCAGCCCGC
>CAXYUI010000031.1:0-11933 GCA_964291975.1 uncultured Formivibrio sp.
GATTGGCGTTTTTATTGCCGCGAATGCCCCGGCTGCTGGCGTGGATACGCCGGAAGACCTGGAGCGCGTTCGCGCCGTTTTCTTTCAACACTGAATCCCCCACAAAGGAAAGACCATGCGTTTGATTCTTCTTGGCGCTCCGGGCGCAGGCAAAGGCACCCAAGCCAACTTCATCAAGGACAAGTTCGGCATCCCGCAAATCTCGACCGGCGACATGCTGCGCGCCGCCGTCAAGGCTGGCACGCCGCTGGGTCTGGAAGCCAAGGCGATCATGGACGCGGGCGGTCTGGTGCGCGATGACATCATCATCGGTCTGGTGAAGGAACGCATTGCCCAAGCTGACTGCGCCAAGGGTTTTCTGTTCGACGGTTTCCCGCGCACGATTCCGCAAGCTGAAGCGATGAAAGAAGCTGGCGTCGACATCGACTTCGTGGTGGAAATCGACGTGCCGGATGCCGCCATCATCGAGCGCATGGCCGGCCGCCGTGTGCATGTGGCCTCGGGTCGCACCTACCATATCAAGTTCAATCCGCCCAAGGTGGAAGGCCGCGATGACGAAACCGGCGAAGAGCTGATCCAGCGCGCCGATGACGCCGCCGAAACCGTGAAAAAGCGTCTGGACGTGTATCACGAGCAGACCGAAGTACTGGTTGGCTACTACGGCAAGCTGGCTGCCTCGGGCGACGCCAAGGCGCCGACCTATGTCAAGATCAATGGCGTGGGCGATGTGAACGCGATCCGCGACGAAGTCTTCCAGGCACTGGGCGCTTAAAGACAGCCCGCATCATCAGCAGGCGGCCAAGGTCGCCTGTTGTCGTATCAAAACGGAACCAGAGAAAAGAAATGGCCATCAAGAACGCTTTCTATGCCCAGTCCGGCGGCGTGACCGCCGTCATCAACGCCAGCGCCTGCGGCGTGATCGAAACCGCCCGCAAGTACCCAGACCAGATCGGCACGGTCTACGCCGGTCGCAACGGCATCATCGGCGCACTGCTCGAAGAGCTGATCGACACCAGCCTCGAATCTTCTGAAGACATCGCGCGTCTGCGCCACACCCCGTCGGGCGCTTTCGGCTCTTGCCGCTACAAGCTCAAATCGCTGGAAGCCAACCGCGAACAGTACGAGCGCCTGATCGAAGTCTTCAAGGCGCACAACATCGGCTACTTCTTCTACAACGGCGGCGGCGATTCGGCCGACACCTGCCTGAAGGTTTCGCAGATTTCTGAAGCGCTCGGCTACCCGATCCAGGCCGTGCATGTCCCCAAGACCGTCGACAACGATCTGCCGATCACCGACTGCTGCCCGGGCTTTGGCTCGGTGGGCAAGTACGTGGCTACCTCGATCCGTGAAGCCGGCTACGACGTGGCTTCGATGTCGCGCACCTCGACCAAGGTCTTCATTCTGGAAGTGATGGGCCGTCACGCCGGCTGGATTACCGCCGCTTGTGGCCTGGCTGCTGAAGCCGAGGGCGAAGGCCCGCACATTCTGCTGTTCCCGGAAGTTGAATTCGACGAAGAAAAATTCCTCGCCAAGGTCAAGGAAACCGTCGAGAAGTACGACCATTGCGTGATCGGTGTTTCGGAAGGCATCAAGGGCAAGGACGGCAAGTTCTTCGCTGAATCGGGTCTGAAGGATGCCTTCGGTCACGCCCAGCTCGGCGGCGTCGCCCCGGCCATCGCGCAACTGATCAAGGACAAGCTCGGCTACAAGTACCACTGGGCCGTGGCCGATTACCTGCAACGCGCTGCGCGTCACATCGCGTCCAAGACCGACGTCGATCAGGCTTATGCGCTCGGCCAAGCCGCCGTTGAATTCGCACTCGCTGGCAAGAATTCGGTGATGCCTGCCGTGCGTCGTCTGACTGGTGCCCCGTACACCTGGGACATCATCGAAGCGCCGCTCGCCAATGTCGCGAATGTGGAAAAGTTCATGCCGAAGGAATTCATCACGGAAGATGGTTTCCACATCACCGAAGCCTGCCGCCGTTACCTTTCCCCGCTGATTGCCGGCGAAGACTACCCGCCGTTCAAGAACGGTCTGCCGGACTATGTGCGCCTGAAGAACACGCTGGTTTCCAAGAAAACCGGCCGGGAATTCAAGCTCTAAGCCGTGGCTGTAGAAATGAAAAACGCCGCCCGTAAAAGGCGGCGTGTATATTTGCTGCACATCAGAGTTCTGGCGCGGGGGGGGTGCTGGTAACCGGGGCTTCGCCACTGGGCGGATTGTTGTCACTTTCCACCTTTTCCGGAGCAACCCAGCCCTTGGGCGGGCGCGGAGTACGACCCGCCATAATGTCCAGAATCTGCTCGCGGTCGATGGTTTCCCATTCGATCAACGCAGCGGTCATGGCTTCAACCTTGTCTCGATTTTCTTCGAGCAACTTCACCGCCAAAGCATATTGCTCATCGAGAATACGGCGGATTTCACTATCCACCTGCTGCATGGTCGCTTCCGACAGATTCTTGTGCGTCGTGACCGAACGACCGAGGAAGATTTCGCCTTCATTCTCGCCGTACACCATCGGGCCGAGTTTTTCGCTCATGCCATAGCGCGTGACCATATCGCGCGCCATGGCGGTAGCGCGCTCAAAGTCGTTCGAAGCGCCGGTGGAAATCTGACCCGTGAACAGGTCTTCAGCCACGCGGCCGCCAAACATCATGCTGATCTGCGACAGCATCTGGTCTTTGTAGAGACTAAAGCGATCCATCTCTGGCAAGGACCAAGTCACACCCAACGCACGACCGCGCGGGATGATGGTGACCTTGTGCACCGGATCGCAGCCTGGCAGCAATTCGCCAATGATGGCGTGACCCGATTCGTGATACGCGGTCTTTTTCTTGTCGTCGGGCTGAATAATCATGGATCTGCGCTCAGCGCCCATGAAGATTTTATCTTTGGCGTCTTCGAAATCCTGCATATCCACCAAACGCTTGTTACGGCGGGCGGCAAACAGCGCGGCTTCGTTGACCACGTTCGCGAGATCAGCGCCCGACATGCCCGGCGTACCGCGCGCCAGCACAGAAGGATCAACGTCGTTGGCGATCGGCACTTTGCGCATGTGCACATTCAGAATCTGCTCACGGCCACGAATATCCGGCAGCGGCACGACCACCTGGCGATCGAAACGACCCGGGCGCATCAGGGCGGGATCAAGCACATCCGGCCGGTTGGTCGCGGCGATCACGATGATGCCGGAATTGCCTTCAAAGCCGTCCATTTCGACCAGCATCTGGTTCAGGGTTTGTTCGCGCTCGTCATTGCCGCCGCCCAGACCCGCGCCACGCTGACGGCCGACTGCGTCGATTTCGTCGATGAAGATGATGCATGGCGCACTTTTCTTGGCTTGATCGAACATGTCACGCACACGCGCCGCACCCACGCCGACAAACATTTCCACGAAGTCCGAACCAGAAATCGAGAAGAACGGTACTTTGGCCTCACCGGCAATCGCCTTGGCGAGCAAGGTTTTACCTGTACCCGGCGAGCCGACCATCAGGATGCCGCGCGGCATACGGCCGCCCAGACTCTGGTATTTGGATGGATCGCGCAAGTAATCCACAATTTCAGCCACTTCGGCCTTGGCTTCATCGCAACCGGCGACATCGACAAAGGTCACGCTATTGTTGGCCTCGTCGAGCATGCGCGCTTTGGATTTACCAAAACTGAACGCGCCGCCTTTGCCACCGCCTTGCATCTGGCGCATGAAGAAAAACCATACCCCCACCAAGAGCAACATCGGGAACCAGTTAATCAACAGTTCCTTGAAGAAACCTGGTGACTCAGGACGCTGGTAGTGGAAAGTCACGCCGCGCTTAATCAGCGTATCAATCAGCTGCGCGTCGCGCGGCGCCAAGGTGGCATAGCGCGAACCATCTTTGCGCGTGCCGGTAATGGTGTAGCCGAGGATCTCATTGCCCTCGAGCTTGGCCGTACTGATCCGATCGGATGTCAGATCGCCCATGAATGCGGAGTACTGCACCTCACCCGGCAAAGTATCCTTGCCGCTGAACTGGTTGAACACCATCATCAGCACCAACGCTACGACCAGCCAGATGGCGATATTCTTGCCAATATTGTTCACGCCTTGCTCCTTCTGCCCGATGTGGGCGCCTACCCGATTCTAACGCGATCAGGCTTTTTTCTGCTTGCCGAGAAAGTACATTTCATTGCTGCGATCTCGCGATGCCTTGGGCTTCCGACTGGAGACAGATACGAAAGTTTCGCGCATCGCCGCCATATATTCGTTAAAGCCATAACCTTGAAACACCTTGACCAGAAAATGGCCACCTGGCTTGAGGTGATCTTGGGCAAATTGCAGCGCCAGTTCGCACAGATACATGCTGCGAGCCTGATCGGTCACCGCATTACCGGTGATATTGGGCGCCATATCGCAAATCACAAGATCCAGCTGACGATCCCCAAGCAGATCCGTGAACTGCTTGAGGATTTCTTCTTCACGAAAATCCCCTTGCACAAAATCCACGCCAGGAATGAAGGGCATTTCAAGAATGTCGAGCGCAAACACGCGCCCCTGCTCGCCGACCAGTTTGGCCGCCACTTGCGACCAGCTGCCCGGCGCAGCGCCCAGATCGGCGACCCACATGCCAGGCTTGATCAATTTGTCTTTGTCGTTGATTTCAAGGAGTTTGTACGCCGCGCGAGCGCGGTAGCCGTCTTTCTGCGCCATGTGCACATAATGATCGTTCACATGTTCTTGCAGCCAGGCGTTACTGGTTTTGGATCGAGCCATCGGATAGAATGCTTTGTTTGGTAAAAGGAATTTGAAAATGATTGAACTGACGCCAGATCAGCGCCGCTATCTGAAAAGTCTTGCCCACCATCTTAACCCGGTCGTGATGATCGGCAACAACGGTCTGACCGACGCCGTGATCCGCGAAATCGCGGTGAATCTGGATGCCCACGAACTGATCAAGATCCGCGTGCTCGGCGACGACCGCGCACTGCGCGAACAGTATCTGGAACAAATCTGCACTGATTTGGGCGCTGCCAAGGTTCAGCACATCGGCAAACTGCTGCTGATCTATCGCCCGTCCGAAACCCGCAAGGGCGGAATCGTGCTGCCGAAAGCCAAGTAAGGAGTAAAGAGTGAGGGGTGAGGTGGAAATTCAACACCTAACACCTCACTCCTGACCCCTCACAACGCTCTCACTTCGATTCCCCGCCCCACACATAAATCACCCCAAACACGCTTTGCAGCAGGTAGATCAGACTGGAGATCGTGCGCCAGCCCGACAAGCCGCCGCCAAACATGCCTTCAGTAGCCTGGCTCATCGCCGGTTTAATGCCGGCAATGATGGGGAAAACCGCGAATTGATTGATGAGCGTGCACGCGAGCATGCCGACGATCAGCCAGAAACGACCAGTCTGAAACGACTTCAGGCCATCAACCCAGATCCACCAGATCAATAGATAAATACCCGCCACAATGCCGATCCAGCCGACGATGCGCAGCATCTTGTCGGTCATGACCATGGCCGGACCATCGGTCATGGAATGAAACAGCACCCGCGCGACGACCGCGCCGACAATCCACATGCCGCCAATCCACAATACCGTCAGCAGATTCTTGAGTCCGTTGCCCATTTTATTGTGAGGAGTAAGGGGTTAGGAGTGAGGAGGAAAACGCCTCACGCCTCACACCTCACACCTATCTCCCTCAGATATATTTCACATCCAGCACTTCGTATTCGCGCACGCCGCCCGGGGCCATGACTTCGGCCACATCACCGGCATACTTGCCGATCAGCGCGCGGGCAATCGGGCTGGAAACCGAAATTTTGCCGTTTTTCAGATCAGCTTCTTCGTCGCCGACAATCTGGTAAGTGACCTGAGTCCCGGTCTCCAGATCTTCCAGATCTACCGTCGCACCAAACACCACGCGACCTTCAGCGGTCGATTCCAGCGTTTTCGGGTCGATGATCTGCGCATTGGAAATCTTGCTTTCCAGCTCAGCAATACGGCCTTCTACAAAAGCCTGCTTTTCCTTGGCGGCATCGTATTCAGCGTTTTCCGACAAATCACCATGCGAGCGCGCCTCGGCAATCGCTGCGATCACTGTCGGGCGTTCAATACTCTTCAAACGCTGCAATTCAGCCTTGAGCTTTTCAACGCCGGCGACAGTCAGCGGAACCTTGATCATGTTTCACTCCTCGCGGACGCCCTGCCCGCTTTAAAAGGAAGCGCCGACCATCAGGCCGGCGATTGCACAAAACCCGTCTGCAGCCGCGAAACCGCAGCGCATCCAAAAAATACAAACCGCCGACTCTCAGGCCGGCGGTTTTCATTGCCCTTAAGTTATCAGGCTTTGATCCGGCTATGCAAGCCCTGCAAGTCATAGACCCGCAGTTCACCCAAGTCGCGCATACCAATACAGGCCGCACGTGCGCCTGCCAGCGTGGTAAACACCGGCAATTTGGCTTTCAGCGCTTCGTGACGAATCGAGTACGAATCTTGAATAGCCTGACGACGCTCGTCGACCGTGTTCAGGATCATGGCGATTTCGCCATTCTTGATCATGTCGACAATGTGCGGACGACCTTCGGTGACCTTGTTAACCACTTCAACCGCCACGCCAGCCGCCTCAATCGCGGTTGCCGTGCCACGGGTGGCCAGCACCTTGAAGCCCAGCTTGGCCAGAATGGCCGCACATTCAGCAATGCCCGTCTTGTCGCCGTCACGCACCGAGATAAACACCTTGCCCTGCGTCGGCAAGATTACGCTCGCGGCCAACTGGCTCTTCACGAAGGCTTCCGCGAAGGTATCGCCCACGCCCATGACTTCGCCGGTCGACTTCATTTCCGGACCCAGAATGGTATCGACGCCCGGGAATTTCACGAAGGGGAAGACGGCTTCTTTGACCGAGTAGTACGGCGGAATCACTTCCTTCGTCACACCCTGGCTCGCCAGCGATTGACCAGCCATGCAGCGCGCGGCGATCTTGGCCAGCGACATCCCCGTGGCCTTGGAAACATACGGCACGGTGCGCGAGGCGCGCGGGTTCACTTCGAGCACATACACGACCGATTCGCCGTTCTGACGCTGGATCGCGAACTGCACATTCATCAGGCCGATCACGCTCAGCCCCTTGGCCATCGCCACAGTCTGGCGACGCAGCTCATCCTGAATTTCAGCGGACAGGCTGTACGGAGGCAGGGAACAAGCCGAGTCGCCCGAGTGCACGCCCGCTTGTTCGATGTGTTCCATGATGCCGCCGATGATGACTTGTTCGCCATCGGAGAGCGCATCAACGTCCACTTCGATCGCATCGTTCAGGAAGCGGTCGAGCAGCACCGGGCTGTCATTCGACACCTTCACGGCTTCGCGCATGTAGCGAGCGAGGTCATCTTCGGAATGCACAATCTGCATCGCGCGTCCGCCCAGCACATAGGACGGACGAACCACCAGCGGGTAGCCGAGCTTTTCAGCCAGCACCAGCGCATCTTTTTCAGTGCGCGCGGTGGCGTTCGGCGGCTGACGCAGACCGAGCTCTTGCAGCAGCTTCTGGAAGCGTTCGCGGTCTTCGGCGGCGTCGATCATGTCCGGGCTGGTGCCGATGATCGGCACACCGTTGGCTTCCAGTGCGCGAGCCAGCTTGAGCGGAGTCTGACCGCCGTACTGCACGATCACGCCGAACGGCTTTTCGACGTTGACGATTTCGGGCACGTCTTCGAGCGTCAGCGGCTCGAAATACAGGCGATCGGAGGTGTCGTAGTCGGTGGAAACGGTTTCCGGGTTGCAGTTGACCATGATGGTTTCGTAACCATCTTCGCGCAGGGCGAGTGCGGCGTGCACGCAGCAGTAGTCGAACTCAATCCCTTGGCCGATCCGGTTCGGACCACCGCCGAGCACCATGATCTTTTTCTTGTTGGTCGGCTGCGATTCGCATTCTTCCTCGTAGGTCGAATACATATAGGCGGTGTTGGTGGCAAATTCAGCCGCGCAGGTGTCCACGCGCTTGTAAACCGGGCGAACATTGAAAGCGTGACGCGCCTTGCGCACGGCGTTCTGATCGCAACCAAGCAAACTAGCCAGACGACGATCCGAGAAACCCTTGCGCTTGAGCTTGCGGAATTCGGCCGCAGTCAGCGATTCCACGGCGCGACCGCGCAGCGCAGCTTCGTCCTTGAGGATGTCTTCAATCTGCACCAGGAACCAGCGGTCAATCTTGGTCAGCTGGAAAATCTCTTCCATGCTCAAACCGGCGCGGAAAGCGTCAGCCACATACCAAAGACGCTCCGGCCCCGGATTGACGATCTCGGCCTTGATCACCGCCAGATCGGTGGTGATTTCATCAAAGCCGGACATGCCGGTTTCCAGACCACGCAGCGCCTTGTGCAGCGATTCTTGCTGGGTACGGCCAATGGCCATCACTTCACCGACCGACTTCATTTGCGTGGTCAGGCGATCGTTGGCCTGCGGGAATTTTTCAAAGGCAAAGCGCGGAATCTTGGTCACGACATAATCGATCGACGGCTCAAACGAAGCCGGAGTCTTGCCGCCGGTAATGTCGTTCTTGAGCTCATCGAGCGTGTAACCCACCGCCAGCTTGGCAGCCACCTTGGCGATCGGGAAACCGGTGGCCTTGGATGCGAGAGCCGAAGAACGCGACACGCGCGGGTTCATTTCGATCACGATCATGCGGCCATCCGCCGGATTGATCGAGAACTGCACGTTGGAACCACCGGTATCGACACCGATCTCGCGCAATACCGCGATCGATGCGTTACGCATGATCTGGTATTCCTTGTCGGTCAGCGTTTGCGCCGGCGCCACGGTGATCGAGTCACCCGTATGCACGCCCATCGGGTCGAGGTTTTCGATCGAGCAGACAATGATGCAGTTGTCGGCGCGGTCGCGCACGACTTCCATTTCGTATTCTTTCCAACCCAAGAGCGATTCTTCAATCAGCAGTTCGCGGGTCGGCGACAGATCGAGACCTCGAGTGCAGATTTCGACAAATTCTTCGATGTTGTAAGCAATGCCGCCGCCGGAACCGCCCATGGTGAAGGACGGACGAATAATGACCGGGAAGCCCACTTGCTGTTGAGCTGCGAGCGCTTCTTCCATGCTGTGCGCAATGGCGGAGCGTGCCGAGCCCAGACCAATCTTGGTCATCGCAGCCTTGAACTTCTGGCGATCTTCCGCCTTGTCGATCGCTTCCGGCTGGGCGCCGATCAGTTCGACCTTGTACTTGTCGAGCACGCCGTTGCGCCACAAATCGAGCGCGCAATTGAGCGCAGTCTGGCCACCCATGGTCGGCAGGATCGCGTCGGGACGCTCTTTCTCAATAATCTTCTCGACCATCTGCCAGGTGATCGGCTCGATATAGGTCACATCCGCCATGTTCGGATCGGTCATGATCGTGGCCGGATTCGAGTTGACCAGAATGACCTTGTAACCTTCTTCACGCAGCGCCTTACAGGCTTGCGCACCGGAATAGTCAAATTCGCAGGCCTGGCCGATCACAATCGGGCCAGCGCCAATAATCAGGATGGATTTAATGTCTGTACGTTTGGGCATTGCGTTGTGAGGTGTCAGGGGTGAGGGGTGAGGGGGAAACCCAAACCAACCCAACCTTTACACCGTACTCCTATTCAGAAATTCCAATAACAGTTCCGCGAAGATGCGCGCGAGCGCGCACCTCACACCTCACTCCTCACGCCTTACGCGCAGCCATGGCTGCGATAAAGCGATCAAACAGATACGCCACATCATGCGGGCCAGGGCTGGCTTCCGGGTGACCCTGGAAGCTGAAAGCCGGCTTGTCGGTCAGCGCGATGCCTTGCACGGTGCCATCGAACAGTGAACGGTGGGTGACGCGCACATTGGCCGGCAGGCTGGTTTCATCGACCTGGAAACCGTGGTTCTGACTGGTAATCATCACGCGCTTGGTATCCAGATCCTGCACCGGATGGTTCGCGCCGTGGTGGCCAAACTTCATCTTGCTGGTCTTGCCGCCAGCAGCCAGACCCAAGAGCTGGTGACCCAGACAGATGCCGAACACCGGCACATTCTTCGCCAGAATTTCTTGAATCGCCTTGATGGCGTAATCGCAAGGCTCGGGATCGCCCGGGCCGTTGGAGAGGAACACGCCGTCCGGATTCATCGCCAGCACCTCAGCAGCCGGGGTTTGCGCCGGCACCACGGTCAGATGGCAACCGCGCTCGGATAGCATGCGCAGGATGTTGTGCTTCACACCATAGTCGTAAGCCACCACCTTGAATTTCGGATGGCTTTGCACCGAGTAACCCGTGCCCAGACGCCATTCGCGAATGTCCCACTCGTAGGACTTGTCGGTCGTCACCACCTTGGCCAGATCTTGTCCGGCCATCGAACCGAAGGACTGCGCCTTGGCAACGGCGGCTGCGGCGTCGATATGATCGCCAGTGACAATGCAACCCGGTTGCGCGCCCTTTTCCCGCAGGATACGGGTCAGCTTGCGGGTATCGATGTCGGCAATCGCCACCGTCTTGTTGGCGACCAAATATTCAGACAGCGACATTTCGCTGCGGAAGTTGGAAGCCAGCAAAGGCAGATCACGAATAATCAAGCCGGCCGCAAAGACCGCGTGCGATTCAGCATCTTCGGCATTGACGCCGTAATTGCCGATATGCGGATAGGTCAGCGTGACGATTTGACGTGTATATGACGGATCGGTCAGGATTTCCTGATACCCGGTAATGGCTGTATTGAACACCACTTCGCCGATGGTTTCGCCATCCGCGCCAATGGAAGTACCATGGAACAGGGTGCCGTCGGCAAGTGCGAGAAGTGCGGGTTTGGACACTGGCGGCTCCTGGGCATTGCGCCCAATTTGATGATTTTCCGGCTTCGCATGTAGAAAAACGGGATAGGTAGGCCCATCCCGTTTTCGCAGCGCAAAATTGGCGCAATTGTACCCGAAAGCACCCCTCGCTTCAATCCGTCAGCACTCAAAGTGCCCCAAAAGGCCGCCCGTCGCGCGCATGACCGGGCGCGCCGCTGCGCAGATCGTAAACGCCCTCCCCGTTTTCCGGGGCAATCACCACCCAGCCGCGATCACTGTCGATCACCGGATCAATCGGCAAGGCGCGCAGGTATTTCTTTTCGACGAGTTCATCGAGCGTCTGCGGATAACGCCCTTGGTCGCCATAGAATTTGTCGATCATCTCACGGGTGATGCGCAGGTTTTCGCGCAACACCGTTTCTTTGGATTGATCGATGCTGCGGAAATAACGCGGCACAGCCAGCGTCAGCAACAGCGCCAGAATCGCCAGCACCACCAGTAATTCGATCAGGGTAAAACCGCGCTTACCAGCGCCGGTACGGAATGCCATTGAGCCCCACCTGTTCGGATTTGGAATACACATCAAACACATCAACGCCAGACTTGGGATCGTCCGGCTCACTGGCATAAGCGCGCAAACCCCAAGTTTCAGCATCCGGCGTTTCCGGATCGGCATGAAGCGGATCGCGTGGAATGCGCCGCAAAAAGTAGACTTTGCGCGGCGTTGGGCTGCGAATATCGGGCACGCCATCGACCAGCGCTTCCAAGTTCGGCGGATAACCGCTGTCATTGATTAGCCGGGCAATTTGTCCTTCATCGCCAGCGCGGCGATAACGGTCGATCGCTGTGCGAATTTCACGCAAGGCATTGCGCAATTCCTGCTCTTTCTGCCGCTGCACCGAAACTTGCGCCACCGGCAACGCCACCACGGCCAACAGCGCCAGAATCGCCAGCGTAATCAGCAATTCAACCAGCGTGAATCCGCGCCGTTTATTCCGGCTTGCCACTGCGATCCCCCGGACTTGCGCTTCTGATCTCCAAAGGTTCCGGCGTCACCACGAAACCCATGCTGCTATCCCCACCAGAGCCACCACCGCCACGCAAATCTGCGCCCGTGCCGCCATCAAAGTGGCTACTGCCGCCCAAT
>CAXYUI010000032.1:0-11863 GCA_964291975.1 uncultured Formivibrio sp.
ATCGGGAACTTCGCGGCTTTGAGTTGGTAGCGCAGGCTACGCACCTGCCGGTCGCTCTGTTCTGCTTCGATCAATCGATCCAGCCAGGCTTCCGGTGCGGGCGGTTGGCGTGGCTTCTCTGCTTGTAACTCACCCCAGGCCGCCGCCATGCCATACAGATTCAGTGATTTCAGTTGGGCAACGCGATCAATGCAGGACATGGGCACCTCCGCGCAGCTGGTCATAGCGGGCGCAGTCAGCCAGCGGTTCGGCTTGCAGCTGTAGCCGATCCGGCAAATCGAGGGAGTCAGGTCGACTTGGTGCCGTCAGCCGGCGCAACTCGTTCATCACCACCGCGCCTGTGATCACGCCTGATTCCAGCGTGAGTTCACATGCCACCTGCAACGGCTCCAGCCCTACCTCGCGCGCCATCAGCAGCAATTCCACAAAGGCACGATCGCCTTTGGGCTGTTTCAACACACGATCACGTACCGTCCGAATGGCCTGCGGTAAATCCCACTCCAGAAACGGCGCGCCATTGCGCAGTGCGCCGGGCTTCTTCTCCAGCACCGGCAGGTAATGCCATGGGTCACAGATCAACTGCTCGCGCCCGAAACGGCGCGGATGGGCGGCAATCACTTCCCGTTCGAAGACGACACGCACCTGATCGGCACTGCGCCGCACCGAGACCGCTTTGCCAGCAAAGGCGGCCGGCACACTGTAGCGGTTGTAATCGACCCGGATCAGGCAGGTATTGGATACCCGTAACATCTCTTCGACGTAACCATCGAATGATGCAATCATCGGCCGAAGTGCGGGCTGCTCTTCGGCAAAGACCTCTGCAATCGACCGGTCGAATTCGGGGTGGGGGCGACCGGCCAACTCGCGGCAGCGCAAGGCCAGCCAGTCATTCAACTCCGCCAGACTGGCAAAGCGCGGCTTGGGCGTGAACAGCCATTCGCGGATGTTGCCCACCTGATTCTCAACTTGGCCTTTCTCCCAGCCTGATGCCGGCGTGCAGGCCACCGGCTCGAACAGATAGTGATTCGCCAGCGTCATAAAGCGTGGATTGAACTGACGTTCTTTGCCGGACAGGATGGTTTGGACGACGGCTTTGAGGTTGTCATACACCATGCGTAGCGGTACGCCGCCAAAGAAGGCAAAGGCGCGGTTATGGGCATCGAAGACCATTTCCTGTGTTTCGCGCGGATAGGCCACCACAAACATCTGGCGACTGTAGGTCAGTCGGAAGTGTGCCACCTTGATGGTCTGGTGCACACCGTTGATCTCGACTTGTTCGTGGCTCCAGTCAAACTGACAGACCTCGCCTGGTGCAAAACGTAGTGGCACAAAGGCTTGGGTTGAGGATGGCTTGGAGGACTGCGTCTTCCAGCGTTTCACAAAGCGCTGCACGCTGTCATACGCACCACGATAACCTTCTGCTTGCAGGCCTTCGAATAATCGCTGAGCAGTGCGGCGTTGTGATTTGGGCAAGGATTGCTCGGCCTTAAGCCAGGATTCCAGCGTGACTTGGAAATCACCCAATTTGGGAACAGGTTGGATTTGGCGTTGGTAGATAGGTTCTGCTGTGGTGTGCAGATGTTTACGAACGGTGGGACGAGAAAGATTCAAGCCGCGAGCGATAGAGCTGATGCTCTCGCCACTGACCAGGTGACGGCGCCGGATTTCGGCAATGATGTCCATGGATAACACCCCAGGTTTCTCCGGCTAAAAGACCGGATGGTTACACAACCCGAGGTGGAAACTATTGGACGCTGTTCACCCCGGAAACCTGGAAAGTTTTGCACGCTGGTTTCCATCGTGCCGGATGGGCGGTCTTTCTTTCATTCAGATCGTGATGCGCGTGTCAGCTTCGACCCGTATAATCCGCAGGTTTTCTGCTTACCATTCAGGATCTCGCGCCATGCCGGAATCTGCCAACAAGACTTGGTCAGGCCGTTTTAACGAACCGGTCTCCGAACTCGTCAAACGCTATACCGCCTCGGTGACTTTCGATTGCCGCATGGCTGAAGTCGACATTCAAGGTTCGCTCGCCCATGCCGCGATGCTGAATCACGTCGGCGTATTGTCTTCCGATGACCTCGACGCCATCCGCCGTGGTATGGCGGAAATCCTCGACGATATCCGCAACGGTCGTTTCGACTGGAGTATTGATCTCGAAGACGTGCACATGAATATTGAGCGCCGTCTGACCGAAAAGATCGGCGATGCCGGCAAGCGCCTGCATACCGGCCGCAGCCGCAACGATCAGGTCGCCACCGACATCCGTCTGTATCTGCGCGGCGCGATCGACGTGATTCTTGGCTTGGTGCGCGAACTGCAAACCAGCTTGCTGGAATTGGCGGAAAAGAACGTCGAAACCTTGATGCCGGGCTTCACCCACCTGCAGGTGGCGCAGCCGGTGACTTTCGGTCACCACATGCTCGCTTATGTTGAAATGCTCGGCCGCGATGCCGAGCGCTTTACCGATGCGCGTCGCCGCGTGAATCGTCTGCCGCTCGGCGCTGCGGCGTTGGCGGGTACGACTTACCCGATTCAACGCGAGTACACCGCCGAGTTGTTGGGCTTTGACGCGGTTTGTGAAAACTCGCTCGACGCGGTTTCTGATCGTGATTTTGCGATCGAATTCACCGCCGCCGCCGCGCTGACTATGACCCATCTTTCGCGTTTGTCCGAAGAGCTGATCTTGTGGATGAGCCCGCGCTTTGGCTTTATCGACATCGCTGACCGCTTCTGCACTGGCTCATCGATCATGCCGCAGAAGAAAAATCCGGACGTGCCTGAGTTGGTGCGCGGCAAGACCGGTCGCGTCAACGGCTCACTGATTAGTCTGCTGACTCTGATGAAGGGCCAGCCGCTGGCGTACAACAAGGACAATCAGGAAGACAAAGAGCCGCTATTCGACACCGTCGACACGCTGACGGACACTCTGCGCATTTACGCTGACATGATGCGCGGCATCACCGTGAAGCCGGATGCCATGGCGCGCGCGGTGCGTCAGGGTTTTGCCACGGCAACCGATCTGGCCGACTATCTGGTGAAAAAAGGTCTGCCTTTCCGTGATGCGCACGAAGTGGTTGCTCGCGCGGTGCGTTATGCCGAAGAAGAAAAGAAGGATTTGGCCGATCTGCAAGTGGTCGAGCTGGCCACCTTCTCGCCGCTGATTACGCCGGATGTGCTGGAAGTGCTGCACCCGGCCGGTTCTTTGGCTAGTCGCGATCACACTGGCGGTACGGCGCCTAATCAGGTTCGCCGGCAAATTGCGCGCTGGAAAGAGCTATTGAACGAAATCCGCTAAAGAGGGCTAAATAAGCCGCCGCCGTTGCCGGATACTGGCGATGACCAATAAAAAGCCCAGCGAAATATCGCTGGGCTTTTTATTGGAGTGCGTGCCGCTTACTTGATGGTCTTCAGAATCTGATTGCCTTCGTTCAACAACTGGGCTGCCGCCTGGTCTTCGGTGATCTGGCCGCGACCCAGGGCATCGAATACCTCACGCAGCATCGACTGCATCTTGCTGTGTTCGAACAGAGCAGACGGATACTCAAGACGCTTGGCAATAATCTGGTTGTAGGCCTTCAGTTCCATGCCTTGGATCAGATTTCCCTTTTGCAACACGTCGAACTGGGTTTTAGCCATTGGCGTGCCGCGCGTGGTGCCGAGAATCTTGGCTGCTTCCGGATCTGCGGTCAGGAAGTTGACAAATTTAGCGGCTAGCTCCGGGTGTTTGGTGTTTTTGCTGACCGCCAACATGGTTGAAGGACGGCCATACATGCCAGAGCTGCGTGCGCCAGCCATGGTCAGGAATTCCCCCAGATCACCCCGGGTACCGACGCTCCAGCCACTCTGACGCAGCTTCAGCGTTGAATCCCAAGTGAAGTTACCCGCCCATTTGCCGGTCGCCCATTCAGGCAACTGCTGTACGGCTTTGCCGGTCAGACGCTGCGCTGCTTTTTCCTGATGCGTCATGACCACATGATTGCGGAACAGGTCGGAGTAGAAATTCGCCCAATCGCGCAGTTCTTCTTGGGTCAGCGCCACTTTGGCTTGGTTGGCATAGATATAAGGCTTGCCGGTTTTTTGTTGGATGTAGGCGTGCGAAAGCAGAATCAGACTCTGCGGGTCATTGGCCAGCGGATAGAAATCATTGCCAAGCTTGGCTCTGAATACTTGGCCGGCTTGCATCAGTTGGTCCCACGTTTGCGGCAGGGGCAGGCCTGCGCGATCAAAGGTGTTCTTGTTCCACAAGAACACCATGGCGGTATAGGAGGTTGGCAGGCCGGACAGACGACCAAAGACCAAACCCGATTTGTACGATTCGTTCGGGAATGCGGCCAGATTGAGCGTTTGGCGATATTTGTACAGATCCAGCAGCGCATCTTGTTGACGAGTCATTTTGGGCAACCAAGCCCAGTTGACTTGCATGATGTCCGGGGCGTTGCCGGCTGTGATCTGGCTATTGATGCTGGCTTCGTAACCGCGGAATGCGGAGTATTCCGGTTTGATTTTTACGCCCGGATTTTGCGCTTCAAACAGTGCAATGGCTTGTTGCGTGACTTGGTGGCGATCTTTGCCGCCCCACCAAGAAAAGCGCAGGGTCGTTTCGGCGTGCGCGGTATGCGCCACCAAGCCGAGCGCCAGTGCTGCGGTGATGATTTTGTTTTGAATCGAGAACATGGATGGTTACCGTTGATAGGGTTCAAAAAACGCCGTGGCAACAAAATCCATTTCTGCACGGCATTGGGTGTTGCATTTTTGCATCTAGCGCAGATCAAATCCCCCTGTCTGCACCATTTTCATAATGGTAACAGATTGTGCCTTGGGTTTTTGCTTGTTTCAATAGTGGAAGCTTATAAGCCGACGAGCGAAAATATCTTTTAAATCATAAATATAAGTTTTTTGGCTGAAATCTTGGCGGGATTTGTATCCTGAGCACAATAATTCACATAGATCGTTTTTATGCAATCCATCCCGATATTCGGATAGGTTACGTTTTCATGAGCAAAAAACACGGCCCGCGAAGCGAGCCGTTGGATTTAGGCGATGTAGCGAGTTGGATCTGCAACGCCGGCAGCGGCGAAACCTTCGCGCCGCAGGCGACAGGCATCACAAACCCCGCAGGCTCGACCTTCGTCATCCGCCTGATAACAAGAGACTGTCAGTCCATAGTCCAGCCCCAATCCCACCCCGGCGCGAATGATCTCGGCCTTGGAGAGAAAAATCAGCGGGGTGTGGATCGCCAGCGGTGCGCCTTCCACGCCGGCGCGCGTGGCCAGATGCGCCATGTGCTGATAGGCGGAAATATATTCTGGGCGGCAATCCGGGTAGCCGGAATAATCGACCGAGTTCACGCCAATGAAGATATTGCTCGCACCGAGCACTTCAGCCCAAGCCAGTGCATACGAGAGCAGGATCGTATTGCGCGCCGGCACATAGGTCACCGGAATCACATCTTTCTGTACGCCCTCGGTGGGCACGGCGATCTCGTCGTCGGTGAGCGCCGATCCGCCAAATACGGCCAGGTCAATCTGGATGACTTTGTGCTCGGTCGCGCCATAGGTCTGTGCCAGTCGACGTGCGGCGGTCAGCTCGGCATTGTGGCGCTGGCCATAATCAAAAGAGAGGCAATAGGTTTCGAAACCACGCTGTTTGGCGATGGCCAAGCACGTTGCTGAATCGAGTCCGCCGGAAAGAAGTACCACTGCTTTTTTCATGATTTATTCCTGATCAGACGCCGGGGCGCTCGCCCCAGAGGATCTTGTGTAACTGCACTTGTACGCGCACGGGCAGTCGGTCTTGCAAAACCCAAGCCGCAAGATCCGCTGGCGGCAGGGTTTCCCATACCGGCGAAAACAGCACCGGTGCAATGCGATCAAGCTGACGCGCCTGTACCAGATTGCGCGCCCATTCGTAATCATGGCGATCGCACAGTACGAATTTGATCTCGTCTTGCGCATTGAGTTGCGCCAGATTGTCCCAGCACATGCGATCGACTTCGCCGGAACCGGGTGTCTTGATGTCGACAATGCGCGAGATTCGCTGATCGACTGCATCCACCGGCAAGGCGCCGCTGGTTTCCAGGCTCACAGAATAGTCTGCATCCGCGAGATCGGTGAGCAGTTCCAGTACGGCTTTTTGTGCCAGCGGTTCACCGCCGGTCACGCAGACATGGCGGGGTGAGTATTCGGCGACGCGGGCAAGGATATCGCTGATTTCCAGCGATTCGCCGCCGGTAAAGGCATAGGCGCTATCGCAATAGCGGCAGCGCAAAGGGCAGCCGGTCAGGCGAATAAAAACCGTCGGCAAGCCGATGCGGCTGGTTTCGCCCTGCAGCGAATAGAAAATTTCAGTAATGCGTAGTCTGGACATCCAAAACTCCTGCCGGATAGAAGCCCGGCGGAAAAACGGCAGCGGGGGAATCGCCGCTGCCGGGTGGCTCATCGCAGAACGGCGGTTATTCAGGCACGGTCAGTGCCTTTTTCGCAGTTTCTGCTGCGGCCGATTGCGGGTATTTCTCGATAATGTTGACGAGATAATTGCGAGAAGCTTTGCGGTCATTTTGTTGCGCAGCAACCATGGCGAGGCCGAGTAAGGCATCGGGCGCGGTGGCGTCTTCCGGCGCTTGGCTGACCACGTAGGAAAACGAATTCTTCGCGGCTTTCAGATCCTTGTTGGCCAATTGCCCTTGCCCCAGCCAGTAAGCTGCGGCTGCCAGATGTTTGCTTTGCGGGTAGTCTTTGGCGAACTTGTTCAAGGCATTGATGCCTTCCTTGTTCTTGCCCGCTTTAACCAGACCTACTGCTTCCTCGAAACGGGATTGCTCCCCGGCTTGCGCTGCGGCCTTCGATTCGATCTTGGCTTGTTCCAGAGCGCGCAGGCGGGTATCCAGATCAAGATACAAATCCTTTTGCCGTTTGCTGGCCTCATCGAGGTTGAATTGAATCACTTCCTGCTGGCCGCGCAGGGTGGCAATTTCCTGACGCAGCTTTTCCAGCTGATTAAACATTTCGGTCAAACGCTTGGTTTGACTGACTTCACTCAAACCGATGCGCTCCCCGGTTTTCTTTTGCAGATCCAGAGCCTCTTTTTGCAGGATTTCAACTTGAGCTGTTAAATCACGAACCTGGCGACGCGCCTCTTCATCATCAAAAAGGCCGGCCTTGGCCGAGAAAGAACAAACCAGAAGAAGCCATAGCGCAGTGCGTTTCATTGTTTTCTGCCAGAAGGGTCTAAAAGAAAAGGCTCCGCACAAGGGATACCCTCTTTGTACGGAGCCTTATCCTGCCATAATCCGCCGCCGCTCACCAGAGCAGGGGCGGGATCATTCAGGCTTAGTTCAGCTTTTCGCCCGGATACACGATCACGACGCGACGGTTCTTCGCCCAGGCTTCTTCAGCCTTGCCTTGCACCGCCGGACGCTCTTCACCGTAGGAAACGGTTTCAATCTGAGCTTCCGGTACGCCGAGTACGGAAGTCAGCATGTTCTTCACTGCATCCGCACGCTTTTGACCCAGAGCCAGGTTGTATTCAGCCGTGCCGCGCTCATCGGCGTGACCTTGCAGGCTGACCTTGATCTTGTCGTTCAGGCTCAGGAAGTTGCCGTGTGCTTCGATCATTTCCTGGAAGTCAGCCTTGATGTCGTACTTGTCAAAGTCGAAGTACACATTACGTTCGGACAAGATGTTGTTCTTGTCGGTGAGCGGGTTGTACTCTTCCTTGGAAGCCTCGATCTTGGTGGCCGGAGCGGCATATTCCTGGATGGCGACCGGAGCTGCGGTTGCGGCAGCTTGGGCAGGAACTGGCGTCGGGGTAGCCGGCGCATCAGTGGTGGTCGGGTCGCTAGCACAGGCGGCGAGCAGGGCGGTCAAGAGAAGACTCAGGCCGATTTTTTTCATGCTTTCACTCCTTCATCATTCAAAACGAAATTTTCTTTGGGCAGCTTGCGCCGCCCATCAGGAACGAGACCGCCGCTACTGGAGCAGAGGCCCCCATGCCGGTTGTCTGACTTGGCCGGCCAACGCTTTCAGGCGCTGTTTTACACGACCATCGCTGGATACTACCGCAAGAACATGGCGCTGGTCGATAATCGTGTCGTACAAAATCAGCCTGCCGTTCGGGGCAAAGCTGGGTGAATCATCAGAGTCTGTGTCAGTCAGCATGGTGCTTTGGCGTGTTTCCAAATCAAGAATCGCGACATGAAAACTGCCGTTGTCCCGTGACACATATGTCATGAAACGACCATCTGCAGAAAGCTTGGCCGAAGCATTATAAGCACCCTGCATGGTGAGTCGCTCGGTGTCTCCGCTGGCCAAATCCATGCGATAGACCTGTGGAGTATTGCCGCGGTTGGACGTAAATACGATGGATTTGCCATCTGGCGTAAAAGCAGGTTCGGTGTTGATGTCGCCCGTGAAGGTGAGGCGACGGGGCTGGCCACTGCCGTCGGCGTTGATCAGGAAGATTTGAGAGCCGCCTTCCTTCGACAGCACCACTGCCAAATGCTTGCCGTCTGGCGACCAAGCTGGGGCGGTATTGCTCCCCCAGTAGTTGGCTAAAGTCTGACGCTTTCCTGTCAGTAAGTTGTGCACATAGACGATGGGTTTTTGTTGCTCAAACGATACATACGCCAGACGCATGCCATCCGGCGACCATTTCGGCGACATGATGGGTTGCAGTTGCGGCCCCAGAATCCGCTGTGCGCCATAGCCGTCGGCATCGGCGATTTGCAGCTCAAACATGCGGCCAACCTTCAAGACATAAGCAATGCGCGAATCGAACATGCCGCTGTCGCCGGTCAGGGCTTTCAAGACTTGGTCGGCAATTTGGTGGCCAATGCGTCGTGACGAAGCCGTTGTTCCTAGCCGTTCAAACGCCACTAATTCCTTACGGGTGGCCACATCCATCAACCAGTACCGCACGCGCAGCTGATTGCCATCCTGAAACACGCTTCCAGTCAGCACGGCTTGCGCGCCGAGACGACTGAGCGCTGCGTAGTCGATCTGTTTGGGGTCATAAGGCGCAGGGAAGAGGCGGGGCGTGATGACATTAAATCGCCCCGAGGTGGTTAAGTCGTTGCTGACCACCGGAGAAACGGGCTGATTGAGTACCGCGTCGTATTGAAAAGGGACGATGGCAATCGGATATTGCTGACTGCCGACGCCGACGACTTCGATGGTCATGTCGGCATGCGCCACGGCGGCACAACCCGCCCAGAGCATGGTTAGCCAAAAGCAAAAACGCTGAAACACCCTGATCCTCACTTGTCTCGCAATTTGAAAATAACGTTGAATTCGCGCAATTCCGGATCGCGGAAACTGCGGCCGCGTCCCGGATCGGGCAAGTGGTCGACGCCTCGGACTGCGCGTACCGCGGCGTCATCATAAGCCGGATCGCTACTGGCTTTCAAAACCGTCACATCACGAATCGACCCATCCGGCAGCACGGCAATGCGCAAGGTCACCTGTGGGTTGCCGGGCTTGTCATCCGGGTAGATCAGCCGGGACTTGAAGAGTGCGATCAAGCGTGCGCGATAGTCATTGAGCGAGCCGGTACCGCCGGCTCCAGTGCCCGTTGCGCCGACGGTTGTGCCAGTCCCCCCCGCTACGCCACCCGGTTTGCCTCCCGGTTCACCCTTGCTGCGTGACGAAATTCCGCCTTGCAGCGCCTTCAGAAATGCATCTTCGGCCGGGGCTTTCTCTGCCGGTTTGCTTTCCGCCGGCTTGGTCACGGCAGTTGCTGCGGGTTTCTTGCTGGGGGTTGCCGCTGGGGTTGGCTGCGGTTTGTCGCTTGGTTTCGCCGTCGGGCGTGGTTTGACCTTTTCAGTCGCGATGTCCGGCTTTTCTACCGGCAGCGGTTCGGGATGGGCTTTTTTGACGACAGCGGGTCGAACGGGCTCGGGCTCTGCTTGGCTTACTTCCTGCGGCGGCGGGGGCGGTCCTCCCCAGAGTTCGACGCTGACGGTTTCCGGCTGGCGCGTTTGCCATTGCACCGAAACCAGCAGGAAAACTGCCAGCAGCGCGTGCATGCCCACGGCCAGAAAAAAAGCCAGGCCACGGTGTTCTTCGCGATAGTCGTAACGATACGGCATGGTTTATTGACCCGGCTGCACCATGAGGCCGACCCGCGCGACATGGGCTTGTTTCAGTCCATCCATTGCCTGCATCACCAGTTCGTAACGCACAGACTTATCGGCGGCGATGACCACGGGGCGCTGCGGATTAAGGTTGAGTTTCTCCTGTACCGCGCGCACCAGCGCCTTGACATCGGCTTGCGCTTCGGTGACATGCTGGTCGGAAAGCTGAAACATGCCTTCTTTGGTGATGTTGATGCGCAGCGGCTCAGCATCGACCGTGCGGTCGGATTTGCCGACCGTAGGCAGATTAATGACGCCCTGTTGCATCATCGGCGCGGCGACCATAAAGATCACCAGCAGCACCAGCATCACGTCGATATAGGGAACGACGTTGATCTGGCTCATCGAGCGGCGGGTACGGCGGGCCATGGCGATTCCTTAACGAGCGGCCTGCCGTTGCAGGATATTGGAGAACTCTTCGATGAAGGTATCAAAGCGGTTGGCGAGCTTGTCGACCTCGTGTGAGAAGCGGTTGTAAGCAACGACCGCCGGAATTGCGGCAAACAGGCCGATGGCGGTGGCGACCAGCGCTTCGGCAATGCCCGGCGCGACAGTGGCCAGCGTGGCCTGGCCGACATTCGCCAAGCCACGGAAGGCGTGCATGATGCCCCAGACCGTGCCAAACAGACCGACATACGGCGAAACTGAACCGACAGTGGCGAGGAAGGCCGTGTGCGCGTCGAGGCGGTCAAGTTCGCGCTGGCTGGCGGCGCGCATGGCGCGGCGCGTGCCTTCCATGATGTCCGACAATTCCATGCCGTTCTTTTGACGCAGCTTTAAAAATTCAGCAAAACCGGCCTGGAAAATGCGCTCAACCCCAACCGTTTGCGCGTGACGGCCTTCTTCAAAGAGCTTGCCCAGATCGGCGCCGCTCCAGAAGCGGTCTTCAAACGCTTCGGTCTTGCTTTTGGCGGTGCCGACCGTGAAGAACTTGCTGAAGATGTACCACCAGGACATGAACGATACGAGCAGCAAAAGACCCATGACGACCTGTACGACCAGGCTGGCGTTGAGCACCAGGCTCAGGATCGACATATCCGCGTTATGGCTGACGACTTCCACTTTTTTCCCCTCAGTTATCCGTTTGCATCGGCAGGCCAAAGTGCAGATAAGCACTGGCTGTGGCGATGCGACCGCGTGGCGTGCGTTGCAACAGACCTTGCTGGATCAAATAAGGTTCCAGCACGTCTTCAATCGTGTCGGCCGCTTCGCCAATGGCAGCGGCCACATTATCCAGACCGACCGGTCCGCCGCCAAACTTCTCGATGACGGCTGACAGGAGTTTACGATCCATTACATCCAGTCCGGCATGATCTACATCCAACATCTGCAAAGCCGCGTCGGCAATAGTTTGGGTGACAACCCCGTCACTTTTGACTTCGGCATAGTCGCGCACACGGCGCAGCAGGCGGTTGGCGATCCGTGGCGTGCCGCGTGAACGGCGAGCAACCTCGAAAGCGCCTTCCGGCGCGATCTCGACATTGAGCAAATGCGCCGAACGCTCGACGATCAGCGTCAGTTCCTCGGGCGTGTAGAACTCCAAGCGCGCGACGATGCCGAAGCGGTCGCGCAAAGGATTGGTCAGCATGCCGGCGCGCGTGGTGGCACCGACCAGCGTAAACGGCGGCAAATCAAGCTTGACCGAGCGCGCCGCCGGGCCTACGCCGATCATGATGTCGAGCTGAAAGTCTTCCAGCGCCGGGTAGAGAATTTCCTCGACCACGGGCGAAA
>CAXYUI010000033.1:0-11690 GCA_964291975.1 uncultured Formivibrio sp.
CGATCAAACCGTGCTGGCCAACGAGCAAGTGATTGACGGTCGCGGCTGGCGCACTGGCGCGCCGGTGGAAAAGCGCGAAATCCCGGGTTATTACCTTGGCATCACCCAATACGCCGAAGAACTGCTCGGCGATCTGGACAAGCTCAATGAATGGCCGGAGCGCGTGCGCCTGATGCAGGCCAACTGGATCGGCAAGAGCACCGGCGTGCGCTTTGCTTTCCCGCACGACATCAAAGACGAAGCCGGCAATCTGATCGGTGACGGCAAGCTCTGGGTATTCACCACCCGCGCCGACACCATCATGGGCGTGACCTTCTGCGCCGTCGCTGCCGAGCACCCGCTCGCCACGCACGCCGCGCAAAACAACCCGGAACTCGCTGCCTTTATCGCCAAATGCAAATCGGGTTCGGTGATGGAAGCCGACATGGCGACCATGGAAAAAGAAGGCGTCCCGACCGGCCTCTTTGTGACTCACCCGCTGACTGGCGAGCAAGTTGAAGTCTGGGTCGGCAACTATGTGCTGATGAGCTACGGCGATGGCGCGGTGATGGCCGTGCCGGCACACGACGAGCGCGACTTTGGTTTTGCCAAGAAGTACAACCTGCCGATCAAGCAGGTCGTAAAAGTCGGCGACAACGAATTCAATACCGACGCCTGGCAGGAGTGGTATGGCAGCAAGGATGGCGTCTGCGTCAACTCCGGCAAGTACGATGGTCTGAACTACAGCGCCGCCGTCGATGCGATTGCTGCCGATCTGAAAGCCAAGGAAGCGGGCGACAAGAAGGTGCAATGGCGTCTGCGCGACTGGGGTATTTCCCGTCAACGCTACTGGGGCTGCCCGATTCCGTTGATCCATTGCGATGATTGCGGCACGGTGCCGGTGCCGGACGACCAGCTGCCGGTCAAGCTGCCGGAAGACTGCGTACCCGATGGCTCGGGCAATCCGCTCTTGAAGCGCGACGATTTCCTGCATTGCACCTGCCCGCAGTGCGGCAAGCCAGCGCGCCGCGAAACCGACACGATGGATACTTTCGTCGATTCCTCCTGGTACTACGCCCGCTATGCCAGCCCGGATAACGCGAACGCCATGCTGGACGAGCGCGCCAACTACTGGATGCCGATTGACCAATACATCGGCGGCATCGAGCACGCGATTCTGCACTTGCTGTATTCGCGCTTCTGGAACAAGGTCATGCGCGATCTGGGTCTGGTTAGCCATGACGAACCGTTCAAGAAGCTCTTGACCCAAGGTATGGTGCTGAACCACATCTTCTCGCGCCGTTCTGAGAAGGGCGGGATCGAATACTTCGCGCCGGAAGAAGTGACCACCGAAACCGACGAAAAGGGTCGTGTACTGTCGGTCAAATCCAAGCTCGATGGCCAGCCGGTCGATTACCAAGGCATCGGCACGATGTCCAAGTCCAAGCGCAACGGCGTTGATCCGCAAGCGCTGATTGAACAATACGGCGCTGACACCGCGCGTCTCTTTATGATGTTCGCCGCGCCGCCGGAAATGACGCTGGAATGGTCCGACTCGGCCGTGGAAGGCTCGTTCCGCTTCCTGCGCCGCGTCTGGAAACTCGCGCACGACCACATCAGCACCGGCATCGTTCCGGCCTATTCGTCAGCAAACAACGTTGAGCTGACTGCTGAGCTGAAGGCGCTGCGCTTCCAGCTGCACACGCTGATCCAGAAGGTCGCCGACGACTACGGCCGTCGCCAGCAGTTCAACACGGCGATCGCTGCGGTGATGGAATTCCTCAACGCCTTCGCCAAGGCTGATCTGACCAGTGAAGCCGGCAAAGCCGTCGCGCAAGAAGCACTGGAAACCGTGGCTTTGGTGCTCTCGCCCATCGTCCCGCATATCGCCGATGCGCTGTGGAACGAACTGCGCCCCGGCAGCGACCTGATCGATCAAGCATGGCCGAAGGTCGACCCGGCTGCGCTGGTGCAAGACGAAATCGAGCTGGTGATCCAGGTCAACGGCAAGCTGCGCGGCAGCATCAAGGTCAGCAAAGATGCTTCGAAAGAAGCCATCGAAGCGGCCGCGCTCGCTGATGAAAATGTGCAGAAGTTCGTCACCGGCACGCCGAAGAAGATCATCGTGGTGCCAGGTCGTCTTGTGAACATCGTGGCCTGATGATGCGCGCGCTGCTGATCGCTTTTTTTGCTCTGACGCTGACCGCCTGCGGCTTTCATTTGCGCGGCGTTGGCACGGGTTCCCTGCCGTTTACCCGTGTCTCGGTCAGCGGCAACAGCGCTTTTGCCAACGAACTGCGCACCTATTTGCACCGCGAACGGAATATCCACGTGGTCAATGAAGGCCCTGCCGATGCGCGCATCGTGATTCGCAACGAGCAATACGGCAAGGACATCCAGAGCATCAACGGCGTGGGGCGTGTCGCGGAATATCGTCTCAATTTGCAGATTGATTTTCAGGTCAGCCGTGGCGACGAGATTTTGCTGGAAGACGGCCAGCAAAAGCTGCACCGCACGCTGACTTGGGATGTCAACAATGTGCTTTCGAAAGAAAGTGAAGAAGAATTGCTGCAAAAAGACATGCGCCGCGATGCCATCCAGCTGGTCTTATTGCGCGCGCTGGCCGCACTGCGGCAGGCGCAATGAGACCCGACGATCTGCCTCGCGCGCTCGCGCGCGGCTTTGCCCAGCTTTATACGATTCATGGCGATGAAGCCCTGCTCGCGCTCGAATCGGCGCAATTGATCCGCGACACGGCGCGCGAACGCGGCTATCTCGAACGCGAAGTCCTGACCGTCGAATCCGGCTTTTCGTGGAGCCAGTTGGAGATGATCGGCAACTCGTTTTCGCTGTTTGCCGACAAGAAACTCATCGAGCTGCGCATTCCGACCGGCAAACCCGGCGTGGAAGGCGGCAAGGCCATCGAAGCCTATGCCGCCCGCCTGCCTGAAGACACAGTCACCCTCGTTATTCTGCCCAAGCTCGACCGCACCACCCTGTCGGGCAAATGGTTCAATGCGCTCGCCGCCAATGGCGAAGTCATCGAAGCCCGCACCATCGAGCGCCCGCACCTACCGGCCTGGATCGCCGAACGACTCAAGCTGCAAAACCAGCGGCTGTCGGCCGATGCGATGCAATGGCTGGCCGACCGGCTCGAAGGCAATCTGCTCGCCGCATTTCAGGAAATCCAGAAACTCGCGCTCTTGCATCCGAGCGGCGAAATCACGCTCGAACAACTGCAAGCTTCGGTGGCCAATGTCGCGCGCTACGATGTGTTCCAGCTGGGCAACGCGCTGCTCGCGGGCGATGCCAACCGCTTTATGCGCATGCTGGATGGACTCGCCGCCGAGGGCGAAGCGCCGCATTTGGTGCTGTGGGCGCTGGCCGAAGAAACCCGCAATCTTTACAAAATCGCCAAAGGCTTGAAAGACGGTCAGCCTTTGGGCGTATTACTGAAAGAACACAAAATCTGGGGCGACAAGCAAAAGCTGATCGGCCCGGCCGCCGAGCGCATTCCCTTGCCGGTGATCCGCGAGGCGCTAAACCACGCTGCCCGCATCGACCGTCTCAACAAAGGCATCGGTTCGGGCGAAGTTTGGGACGAACTGCGCGAAATGGCGCTGCCACTTCTGAGAAAAGCATGAAAGAGAAAATCCTCGTCAACGTCACCCCGCAAGAAACGCGCGTCGCGACCATCGACGAAGGCATCGTGCAGGACATTCATATCGAGCGCAGCGCGCAGCGCGGTATTGTCGGCAATATCTATCTGGGCATCGTCAAGCGCGTGTTGCCGGGCATGCAATCGGCCTTTATCGAGATCGGTCTGGAGCGCGCGGCGTTTTTGCATATTGCCGACGTGATCGAACAGCGCCAGCATCCGAACGAGCCGCAGCGTATTGAAAAATTGGTGCATGAAGGCCAGCCGCTGGTGGTGCAAGTCATCAAAGACCCGATCGGCAGCAAAGGCGCGCGGCTCTCCACGCAGATCAGCATTGCCGGACGCTTTCTGGTGTTTTTGCCGCAGGAAAACCACATCGGCATTTCGCAGCGCATTGGCGACGACAGCGAGCGCGAGCAATTGCGCGAACGGATGGAAAGAATCATTAACGGCGGCCATCACGGCTACATCATCCGCACTTCGGCCGAGCACGCCACCGACGAAGAACTGCGCGCCGACATCGATTACCTGAACCGCATCTGGGCCAAAATCCGCCAGCGCACGCAAACCCTGCCTGCGCGCTCGCTGCTGTTTCAGGATCTTTCGCTGCAACTGCGTGTGCTGCGCGATATGGTCACCGAAGGCACCGAGGAAGTCCTCGTTGATTCGCGCGAGAATTTCGGCCGCATGTGCGAATTCGCCGAGCAATATGTGGCAGAAATCCGCCCGCGCATCCGCCATTACACCGGTGAGCGCCCGCTCTTTGAGCTGTACGGCGTCGAGGCTGAAATCGAAAAAGCCTTGACGCGCCGGGTGAAATTGAAGTTTGGCGGTTACCTGATCATCGACCAGACCGAGGCGATGACGACCATCGATGTGAATACCGGCGGCTTTGGCGGCACGCGCAATTTTGATGACACCATCTTCAAGACCAATCTGGAAGCGACCCACGTTATCGCGCGCCAGCTGCGTCTGCGCAATCTGGGCGGCATCATCATCGTCGACTTTATCGATATGGATAACGAAGAGCACCAGAAGGCTGTGCTCGATGAACTGGCCAAGTCGCTGGCGCCTGATCGCACCAAAATCACGGTTTCGGGCTTCACCAGCCTTGGGGTGGTCGAAATCACCCGCAAACGCACGCGCGAAAGTCTGGCCCATGTGCTGTGCGAGCCCTGCCCCACGTGTCAGGGACGCGGCGAGATCAAGACGCCGCAAACCGTGTGTTATGAAATCCTGCGTGAAATCCTGCGCGAAGCGCGGCAGTTCAAAGCGCGCGAATTCCGCATTCTGGCCGCGCAAGGCGTGATCGACATGTTCCTCGACGAAGAATCGGCGAGCCTGGCGCAATTGGCCGACTTCATCGGCAAGCCGATTTACTTGCAGGTGGAAAGCGCTTACTCGCAAGAGCAATACGACATCATTCTGGTTTGAAAGGTTTTTTCATGCTGCTCAGCCCCGAACAGATCGCTGCGTTTTTGCTCACCGCAACCCTCGTCACGCTGGCGCCCGGCCCGGACAATTTGATGGTGCTGGGAACCGGCATTTCGCGCGGTCGGCGCGCCGGGATGATGTTCGGCTTGGGCTGTGCCGTGGGCTGTCTGAGTCACACGCTGCTGGCTGCAGTGGGCGTGAGCGCGCTGATCGCCGCCTCGCCGCTGGCCTTTACCATTCTGAAAATCATCGGCGGCGCGTATCTCGTCTGGCTGGGCATCGGCGCACTGCGTAGTTCAGGCCAAACCGCGCCGGGGCAGGCGAACATCGCGGCTTCATCCTGGCGATTGTTCGGACGCGGGCTGTTTGCCAACGCCATCAATCCCAAAGTCGTACTGTTTTTTCTGGCCTTTTTGCCGCAATTCGTCGATCCGGCGCGCGGCCACGGCGGCTGGCAGATCGTGCAATTGGGCGTGCTGATGGCGCTGGTCACCGCGCTGATTTTTGGCGCGATCGGTTATTTTTCCGGCTCGGTCGGCCTGTGGCTGCAACGCCGCCCCAAGGCTGGATTGTGGCTGGATCGCATCGCGGGCGGGCTCTTTGTGACACTTGGACTCAAACTCATCGTTTCACGCTAACGCCCCGTCACAAATCTGACATGCGGCTTCAATACACTCCGGCCTGACTTTTCCCGGAGGAACCCATGTCACCCATCACCCGCACTCTGGCCTTTGGCCTTGCTACCCTGGCCATCGCCAGCCCGCTTCTCGCTGCACCCACCAAGAAAACTGCCGCCCCGCGCACGCTGCCCAATGTCATCGTCATGATCCCGGACGGCATGAGCGTGACCGGCACCACGCTGGCTCGCCTCTATCAAGGCGCGCCGCTGGCGCTCGATCCGCTCGCCTCCGGCCTGATGGCCACCTGGAACGGCGACGGCACGATTGCCGATTCAGCACCGGCTGGCTCGGCCATTTCTTCGGGCTGGAAATCGCAGACCGGCAATATCGCCAGCACCGGCAAGACTTACAAATTCCCCGGCGCACGCGTGCCGGAAGCCGGCGAAGAACTGCGCCCCGTAGCCACCTTGCTCGAAGCCGCCCGCCTGAGCGGCCGCGCTACCGGCATCATCAGCACCAGCGAATTCATGCACGCCACGCCGGCTGACTTCAGCGCTCACGATCCTTCGCGCAAGAGCTACGACAACCTGACCGAACAGATCGTCTACAACCAGCTCGACGTGATTCTGGGCGGTGGCATCCAGTACCTGAAGCCGGAATCCCGCAAAGACAAAGAAGACATGGCGGCGATTCTGCAAGCGCGCGGCTATGCGATCGTCGGCAACACTGCCGATCTGAACTGTTTCTCGGGCAAGAAGCTCGTCGGCGTATTCGGCAAGACCGACGCACACACCGCGCTTTCTTACGATCTGGATCGCGATCCGGCGCGCGAGCCTTCGCTGGCTGAAATGACCGGCAAAGCCATCGAAGTGCTGGCCAAGCGCCCCAAGGGTTTCTTTTTGATGGTGGAAGGCTCGAAGGTGGACTGGGCCGCGCACGCCAATGATCCGGTCGGCATCGTCAGCGACGTGCTGGCTTTTGACCGCGCGGTGAAAGTCGCGCTCGATTTCGCCAAGAAAAACGGCAATACCTTGGTGCTGGCGATGACCGACCACGGTAATTCGGGCATTTCGATCGGCGACCGTTCGACCAGTAAGACTTACGACCAAACCCACTACACCCGCTTCGTGAATCCGCTGAAAAAAGCCAAAGTCACTGGCGAAGGTTTCGAAGCCTTGCTGCCCAAGAACCGCGCTGAGGGCACGATCGCCAGCATGGGCGATGAAATCCGCGCGCTGGCCAAAGAATGGCTGGGCGTGGAAGACCTGAGCGATGCGGAAATCGACAGCATCCTTAAAGCCAAGAAAGGTGAAGTGAACTACGCGGTTGGCCCGATTGTCGCCAAGCGCGCCAAGATCGGCTTTACCACCAATGGCCACACCGGCGAAGACGTCGTGCTGTATAGCTACGATCCGCGCGGTCGCCTCTTGGGCGGCCTGCTCGATAACACCGAAGTCGCCGGCTTTATGGCCAAGACCCTGGGCGTGAATCTGGACGCCGCCACCGAACGCCTATTCCAGGATGCCGTGGTGACCTTTGCCAACAAAGGCGCACAAGTAGGCGAAGACTTCAGTGATGCCGAAAACCCGGTCTTGATCGTCAAGAAAGGCGCCAACACCCTGCGCATCCCGCGCAACAAGAGCGTGGCCTGGTTCAACGACAAGGAAGTGCAATCGGATGGCGTGACGGTCTACAACGGTTCGCGCTGGTTCGTGGCCAAGAACTTGCTCCAGCTGATCCAGTAAACCCTGAGATCAATGACAAAGGGCGATCCATGGATCGCCCTTTTTTGCATGCATCGAAGCCGCTGACCGCGCTCAGGCCTGCTCCACGCGATTGCGTCCCAGCCGTTTGGCTTGCAACAAGGCATTGTCGGCCGCTTCGGTCAGCGCCGCAGCGTTGTCATATTGCGGCCAAGAAGCAATGCCCGCACTAAAAGACGCATACAACGAGCCAGCAGCATGCGGGTGCGGCAGGAAAGAAAAATCTTGGCGAATACGATCAATCACTTGTTTGGCCTGCGCCGGAGACACATCCGGCAAAGCCAGGATGAATTCTTCGCCACCGTAACGGCCAATCAGATCCGCCGTGCGCAAACGCCCCTTGAGCAACCAGGCCAGACTGCGGATCACTTGGTCGCCGACCGGATGGCCATAGGTATCATTGATCGATTTGAAATGGTCGATGTCGATCATGGCCACGGTCAGCCCGCCCTGCGGGTTGACGTGCTCGGTCATGGCCTTGAGCATGGACTTGGCGGCGGTGTGGTTAATCAGACCGGTCAAGCCATCAATGCGCGTGGAGCGTTGAGTTTCGCGGAAACGTTCGATCTTGGTTTTGATGACGGCGGTCAGCAGTACCGGATTGAACGGTTTAATCAGGAACTGATCGCCGCCCAGACGCAAGGCTTCCACCTGCATGCCCACATCGGCCTCGCCGGACAAATAGATGATGGGCAGGGATTTATACGCTGGCATCTGCCGCAATACGCGGGTCGCCTCGATGCCGGTGAAACGCGGCATATGCATGTCCATCAGGATCAGGTCGGGGCGATAGGATTGCAATTCTTCCAGCAAGCAACCCGGGTCGTGAATGGCGCGGCTATCCAGACCATGTTCAGCCAGCGTGCGCTGCACCAGCATGGCCGCGACACGGGAATCTTCCACCACCAGCACCCGGTATTTTTCCAGCTCGTAGCTTTGCACCAGATCGAGAATGCAGTTGAGCAGTGTCGAAGCGTTTTCTTCCAGGGCAATGGTGATATCCACCCCCGAACGCATCAGTCCAACCACGTTTTCAATGCTGGATTGCGCACCCAGATAAATCAGTTGACTCGCCGCGCAGCGCGCCCGCACGGCGGCGATGCAGGCATGTTCATCAATCGTGTTCGAATCGGTGGCAATAAAAATGACGGCCAGCGGCGCGTCGCCAGCCGGCAGGGGCGCCTGCCAGGCACAAATTTCTGCGCGGAATCCAAAAAAGCCCATTTGCTGGCGCAAAGCTTCAGCCACATCCTGCATGGCGTTTTGCGCAATCAGCCAGATCGAACGCGGTTTGAGCCAGTCTTGCTCAGTGGTCGGGCGCTCTTCTTCGCGCCGCTTGGGCGGGGTGGATTGCGAACTGGCGATCGCCCCCAACAGGGTGTCGACTTGCCGTTGCAAAGCCGCCACGCTTTGATCATTTTGCGGATGGGATTCAGGAGAGCCCAGGCAAGCCAGCGCGGTTTTTTCCAGACCTTCGCAAACCCGAAGCAAACCCGGCAGACGCTGGCGATTGAAATGTTCGACCAGGCAGTTCACCGCCACGGTGAACTCAATAAAGCAATCGAAAGAGCCTTCGTTCAGATACGCTTGCCAGCGCGTCTGCATCAAATGCACGCGGTCGAAAACTTCATTAGGCGGATGATTTTCTGATTGCATGGGGCTGGCCGATCGAAAGCAGCTCGCATTATTCAGGGATAGGGAAAATTAGACAATCCTGATTCATTAAAGCCGGGGCGAGAGAGCGACCAATGGCAGTTTTCCCGCCACATGCCGCCCTCAATCTCGCCTGTCTGAATCAAGACTGAATCCAAGATTTCACGATCCACCAGGTCACACACCAACTGGCACAGGCAACCGTCGCACTCACCCGTTAAGCAATTTCCGTTGGCAGCAAAGTACTGGCCAAAACCTTGTCGACCCGTTTGCCATCCATGTCGACCACTTCAAAGCGCCAGTCCTGCCAATCAACATAATCCCCGGTGGCCGGTAAATGCCCCAGAAGCAGCATCATCATGCCGCTAAGCGTGTGATAACGCCCTTTATCTTCTTCCGGCACGCCTTGCAGACCCAACAAATCTTTGAGTTCAGGAATCGGGATCAGGCCGTCGAGCAGCCAGGAGCCATCCTCGCGCTGCACCGCCCAGGCGTCTTCCGCATTGCTCGGGGTAAATTCGCCGGTCAACACTTCGAGCACATCTTGCAAGGTAGCCAGCCCCAGCACTTCGCCGTATTCGTCGATCACAAAAACCATTTCAACGCCGGATGCGCGAATCTGCGCGAGCAATTCCATGCCGGTCAGCGTTTCCGGCACAAACACAGCCGGTTTGAGCTGCGCGCCCAGGTCGATGTCCCGCCCTTTGAGCGATTGCTGGAGAATATCTTTGGTGCTGACTACGCCCAGCACATTGGTCAAGCCGCCCCGACACACCGGAAAGCGGTTGTAATCGGCACCAGAAACCCGCGCAAGGTTGTTGGCGAGGGAATCTTCCAGATCGATGTACACGATGTCCGAGCGCGGAATCATCAACGAGGCAATCTGGCGATCATCCAGGCGGAACACATTGCGCAGCATGGCGTGTTCCTGCTCTTCAATCACGCCCGCTTCCGAACCTTCATCGAGCATGGCGTGGATTTCATCTTCGGTGACGCTGGGTTCTTCCTGCTCGCGAATACCCATCAGGCGCAGCATGGTTTGGGTGGAACCAACCAGCAAAGCCACAAAGGGGCGGGACAGCAGCGCCAGCGCCTGCATCGGTCGCGCCACAATACGGGCAATGACTTCCGGATACATCTGGCCGATGCGCTTGGGAACGAGTTCACCCAGCACAATGGCGAAATAGGTCACGATGCAGACGACCAAGATGGTGGCGACGTTGTCGCTGAGTTCAGGATGGATGCCGAGCGTTTTAAGCCATTCGGCAAAAGGCACGGCCAGCGCGGCTTCGCCGAAGATACCGCTCAACACACCAATCGAGGTGATGCCGATCTGTACGGTAGAAAGAAAACGGGTGGGATTTTCGCCAAGTTTGATCGCGGCAGCTGCCGCTGCATCGCCATTTTCGGCCAGTTTGGAAAGGCGTATCTTGCGGGCCGTCACCAGCGCGATCTCGGACATTGCAAAGAGACCATTGAGCAGGATCAGACCCAGTAATATCGGGATTTCCATCGGAGCAAGTCAGAAGTTGAAAACGCGATCATAGCGCAAGAGCCCATTTTGCCCCAACAGGATCGCTGCCCGCCCCATTCTTTAAGGAAGCTCTGTAATAAGACAACGAGAAGGTGCAGGACAAGGAGCCCGGAGCGCAGACGACCGAAGGAAGCACCCTTTCGGTGAACCGCAGTGTATGTGGATATACATGAGGACGACCGCAGGAAATCCCCGTGGGATTTCGAGCACCGCGCGATGCCGCGTAGCAAATCCCTGCGGGACGCCGTGATGTGCCTCGCAGTACTTATTCAGTGCGTCCTTAATTCGCCCTTAATTTCCACCCCATAGCCTGATCGCAAGACACAAGGAGCTTGCGATGAAAAACGGCATTTGCGCCCCCTACACCGTCCGTACAGCCCAAAGCAGCCCAGAGCGCGCGGCTTTGCAAGCCTTTATCGGGCAAATCTATCTGCATGAGTTCGACGCCCGCATTCCGCACTTTTTGCCCGAGCTGATCGGGCTGTACCGGGCCGACGGCCAGCTCGTCGCGGCTTGCGGACTCAATCCGGCCACGCGCGGGCCGCTCTATCTGGAAAAGTATCTTGACCGCCCGATCGAAGCTTTGCTGACGGATCGAAGCCATGTCAGCGCCAGCCGCGCCGGCATCATGGAAGTCGGCAACCTCGCCGCCGCCACGCCCGGCGATGGCCGGATGATGTTCGCCGCGATCTGCATCTTGTTGAGCCAAAACGGCTTTGACTGGGTGGCGTTCACCGGCACGACCCGCCTGCGCAACAGCTTTCGCCATCTGAGCTTCGATCCGATCGAACTCGGCGAAGCCGTCGCCAGCCAGGTCGGCGACGATGCCGCCAACTGGGGCCGTTACTACGAACAGCATCCGAAAGTCATGGCCGGCGATCTTTCGCGCGGCCGGCGGATTCTGGCCAGCAACAGCATGCTGCACGCCCTTTTCGAACCCATGCCCGAACTTTTTCCCGCACCACGGAGGATGGCTTCATGAGCCAGCTGTTTGAACGACTGCAAACGCTTGCCAGCGTCGACCCCGAACGCGCGGCGCTGAGCGACCT
>CAXYUI010000034.1:0-10648 GCA_964291975.1 uncultured Formivibrio sp.
AGCTCGGCCGCAATCCGTCCGACGTTGAACTGACCATGTTTGCGCAGGCCAATTCTGAGCACTGCCGCCACAAGATTTTTAACGCCGACTTCATCATCGACGACGAAAAGCAGGATCTGAGCCTCTTTGGCATGATCCGCGAAACGCATAAAGCCAGCCCGGAAGGCACGGTGGTTGCCTATTCGGACAACTCGTCGGTGATCGAAGGCGCAAAAATCAAGCGTTTCTTCCCGCAGCCGGGCAGCCAGCAATACGCGTTTGACGAGCAGGAAACCCACATCCTGATGAAGGTCGAAACGCACAACCACCCGACCGCGATTTCGCCCTTCCCGGGCGCAGCGACGGGTTCGGGTGGTGAAATTCGCGACGAAGGCGCAACCGGTCGCGGCTCCAAGCCCAAGGCCGGTTTGGCCGGCTTTACCGTTTCCAACCTGAATCTGCCTGGCGCAATTCAGCCTTGGGAAAACCCGCAGTATGGCAAGCCCGATCGCATCGCGTCCGCGCTCGACATCATGATCGAAGGCCCGATTGGCGCGGCGGCGTTTAATAACGAATTTGGCCGTCCGAACCTGACCGGCTATTTCCGTACCTTTGAAGAAGACGTCGCTGGCGAGCGTCGCGGCTACCACAAGCCCATCATGATCGCGGGCGGTCTGGGCAATATCAGCGCCATTCACATCAAGAAAAACGATCTGCCGGACGGCTCGCTGCTGATCCAGATTGGCGGCCCGGGCATGCTGATCGGCATGGGCGGCGGCGCGGCTTCGTCGATGGCGACCGGCACCAATGCGGCGGACCTCGACTTTGATTCGGTGCAGCGCGGCAACCCGGAAATCCAGCGCCGTGCGCAGGAAGTGATCGACCGCTGCTGGCAGCTCGGCAACAAGAATCCGATCCTGTCGATCCACGACGTCGGCGCCGGTGGTATTTCCAATGCTTTCCCGGAACTCGTTGACGGCTCCGACCGTGGCGCGGTGTTCGATCTGCGCAAGGTGCAGATCGAAGAAAAGGGCATGGCTCCCAAGGAAATCTGGTCGAACGAATCGCAAGAGCGCTATGTGCTGGCGATCGAGCCGAAAGACCTGCTCGCTTTTGACGAAATCTGCGCGCGCGAACGTTGCCCCTATGCCGTCGTCGGCCGTGCGACGGCTGAAAAGCAATTGATCGTCGAAGACGCGCATTTCGGCAACAAGCCGGTCGATATGCCGATGGACGTACTGCTCGGCAAGCCGCCGAAAATGCTGCGTGACGTGAAGCGCGCGCCGCTCGATCTGCCGGTGTTTGATTCTTCGACGCTGTCGCTGCGCGCAGCGCTGTATCGCGTGCTGCGTCTGCCTTCCGTGGCGGACAAGCGCTTCCTGATTACCATTGGCGACCGCACCGTGGGCGGCATGACCGCGCGCGACCAGTTTGTCGGTCCGTGGCAGATTGCCGTCGCTGATGTGGCCGTAACCACGATGGGTTATGACGGCTATCTGGGCGAAGCGATGGCCATGGGCGAGCGCACGCCGCTGGCGCTGATCTCCGGCCCGGCTTCCGGCCGTCTGGCGATTGGCGAAGCGATCACCAATATTGCTGCGGCGCCGATTGCCAAGCTCGGCGACATCAAGCTTTCCGCTAACTGGATGGCCGCCGCCGGTCATCCGGGCGAAGACGCCAATCTGTACGACACTGCGCGCGCCATTGCCATGGATATGTGTCGCGATCTGGGTATTTCGATCCCGGTCGGCAAGGATTCCTTGTCGATGAAGACCGTCTGGAATGATGGCGAAGCCAAGCAGGTCACTGCGCCGCTGTCGCTGATTATTTCCGCGTTCGCGCCGGTCACGGATGTGCGCAAGACGCTGACGCCGCAACTGGCTGACGTCGCCGATTCTGATCTGATCCTGATCGACATCAGTCGCGGCAAGTGCCGTTTGGGCGCTTCGGCGCTGGCGCAGGTGTACAAGCAGGTCGGCAACTTCGCGCCCGATGTGGACGATGTGCAAGATCTGGCGGCCTTCTTTACCACCGTGCAAAAACTGAATGCCGACGGCAAGCTCTTGGCTTATCACGACCGTGGCGATGGCGGCCTCTTGGTGGCTGTGATCGAAATGATGCTGGCGAGCCATCTGGGCGTGACGCTGGAAATCGACGAGCTGACGATCGATCGTCGTCGCAGCCAGCGTGCGCTGCACGAACTGACGCCGGACGATGTCACCCGCGCTGAAAACGGCCGCACCATGGGCGTGCTGTTCAACGAAGAACTCGGCGCCGTGTTGCAAGTGAAGCGTTCGGATACGGCTGCGGTGATTGCCGCCTTCTCGAATGCCGGTCTGGCCAGCGCGCTGCATGTGATCGGTTCGGTCAACCACGACGATCGCCTCAAGATCAAAAAGCGCAACCGTCTGCTGCTGGACGAGCCGCGCATCAATCTGCATCAAGCTTGGTCGGAAACCAGCTGGCGCATTCAGCGCTTGCGCGACAATCCGGCCTGCGCCGACAGCGAATACCACACCATTGTCGACCGTCACGACAAGGGTCTGTTCGCCAAGGTGAGCTTCGATCTGAACGAAGACATTGCCGCGCCGTTTATTGCCACCGGCAAGCGCCCGCAAATCGCCATCCTGCGCGAGCAGGGCGTAAACGGCCACGTTGAAATGGGCGCAGCGTTCGATCGCGCCGGTTTTGCTGCGGTGGACGTGCACATGAGCGACATCATCAGCGGCCGCGTGGCGCTGAAGGATTTCCAGGGCTTGGCGGCTTGCGGCGGCTTTAGCTACGGCGACGTGTTGGGCGCAGGCGAAGGCTGGGCCAAGTCGATTCTGTTCAACCCGCGCGCTCGTGAAGAATTCGAAGCTTTCTTCAACCGCGCTGATACCTTTGGCCTTGGCGTGTGCAACGGTTGCCAGATGATGGCCAATCTCTCGGGCATCATTCCAGGGGCTGAAGCGTGGCCGAAGTTCACGCGCAACCAGTCCGAACAGTTCGAAGCGCGCTTTGTGATGGTGGAACTGCCGCAATCGCCGTCCTTGTTCTTTGGCGATATGGCGGGCACGCAAGTGCCGGTGGTGGTTTCGCACGGCGAAGGTTTTGCCAACTTCAGCCAGCAGGGCGACATCAAGAAAGCCATCGTGGCGATGCGTTATCTCGACAATTCCGGCAAGGCCACCGAAGCTTACCCGTACAACCCGAACGGCAGCCCGAGCGGCATTGCCGGGGTGACGACGGCGGATGGTCGTTTCAGCATCATGATGCCGCACCCGGAACGCGTGTTCCGCACCGCGCAGATGAGCTGGCACCCGGCCGACTGGGCGGAAGACAGCCCGTGGATGCGGATGTTCCGCAACGCGCGCCGCTTCCTCGGTTAAGCGCAAGCAAAACGCCCGGTCAAGCACCGGGCGTTTTTTTGGGCTGATGCAATTCAGATGACGGTTTCTGGCTGCTCAATCATCCGTTGGTAAATCATGCTCTGCAGCAGCATGGATTCATTGGCTTTGAGGTCGATGAATTCAAGGCCGTGCTGTTCCGAGGTCGCGCCGTTTTCTTCTGAAAACTGACTGCGCACCAAAGCGCGCAGATTCAGCAGCGCCTCGGTGCCGTGCAGCGTGAAACGGAAGGCCAAGCGAAGCGTGTCTCCGACCTGCGCAATCGGTTGTTTGGAAACCAGCAAAGCCCCGTTGGCGCTCATATTGACAAGAATGCCGGTCAGATTCTCTGTACTGCCGTTTTCAAGATTGACCGTGCAAATCATGCGCGTTTTAACGCGCGGCGCTTTGCGGACTTGCATCCCTTTGATTTCTTTAGGGAAAGAAAGATGCAGGTACTCGAACGGCAGTTTGATGATTTTGTCGATCCGGGCGGAAAAGCCGAAGGCGTTCTGGCTGGAGAAAATCCGCACCACCAGTTCGTCGCCTTCATGCAAATGGATGCGCAAGCCATCGTTTTGGCGCGGCGCCATCACCAGCAGGCACTGGTTGCTGACATAGCCAATCAAGCGCACAAAAGTGCGGTCGTGCGCAATTCGGCTGGGGAACTGGACTTGCAGGCGATCGCCCACCTTGAGCCGCATATCGTCAAAGCTATAGCTGCGGTCACTCGCCTCGTCATCGCGACAGAGGCGCGCATCGTTTAGTCCATTTTCTGGATCGTCTTCAAGTTCAAGGGTGTTCAGTGCTAAGCGCATAAGCGGGAAGGGGAGGAGAAAGCCTTCCCGCATCATGACAGAAAGCACACGGCATGACACGGGGTTGTCGAGGGCGATTTGGCCAAGTCCCGTAGTGCTGGCTTAGCGCGGTGTGGCGGTGTTGGTAATCAGCCGCGCGCCGCGTTTGTACGTCAGGAACGACCATAACCAATTCAGCGAAACCGCGATCCGGTTGCGGAAATCGATCAGGAAAAACACGTGGGCAATGCCCCACAGCCACCACGCGATCCCCCCAGTCAATTTGATCCAGCCGAAATCGGCCACCGCAGCGTGACGGCCGATGGTGGCCAGATTGCCGTAGTTGCGATAGCGGAACGGCGCGCCGGTCGACTTCCCTGCCACATGGCGAGCAATCAATTCTCCGACATAGCGCCCGGCCTGTTTGGCGGCCGGCGCGACGCCCGGAACAGGTTGACCAGCTGCATCGGTCAGGCTGGCGGTATCGCCAATCGTGAAAATATTGCGGTGCCCCGGAACGGAAAAATCCGGCTCGACCAGTACGCGCCCGGCGGGGTGGGCTCCGACGCCCAGCCATTGCGCGGCGGGGCACGCTTTGACGCCGGCCGCCCACAGAATCGTCGCCGCCGGAACGCGCTCGTCGCCGATCACCACGCCGCCATCGTCGCAGGCCATGACTTTGGCGTTGATGCGCACGGTCACGCCGAGTTTTTCCAGCGCTTGTTTGGCCGCGGCGGAAAGCTTGGGCGTAAAGCTGGGCAAAATACGCGGTCCGGCCTCAACCAGGATCACCTTGGCGCGGCGCGGGTCGATGCGGCGAAAATCTTTGGCCAGCGCGGCGTTGCCCAGCTCGGCAATCGAGCCGGCCACCTCGACTCCGGTCGGCCCCCCGCCGACGATGACCATGGTCAGGTGTGCATCGCGTTCGGCTGGATCGTCGCTTGTCTCGGCGCGTTCAAACGCCGTCAACAAGCGGCGGCGGATGCTGGTCGCATCCTCAATGGTTTTGAGTCCTGGTGCTGAATCTGCCCAGTGATCGTTGCCGAAATAGGCGTGCTGCGCGCCTGTCGCCAGAATCAGGTAGTCATAGGCCAAGGTACTGCGGCGGTCGCCATGGTCGATCTCCAGAGTGCGCTGGGCTGCATCAACCCCATCAACCCGACCCAGCACCACGCTCGCATTATCTTGCTTGGCCAAAATACTGCGCACCGGTCCGGCGATGTCGGCCGGAGAAAGACAGGCAGTGGCGACCTGATACAGCAGTGGTTGGAAGATGTGGTGATTGCGCTGATCGACCAGGACAACTTCAACCTCGGCGCGAGCCAGTGCGCGCGCGGCCGACAGGCCACCGAAACCGGCGCCAACAATGACAACCACGGGTTTTTTCTGGGAATTCATGGTGTTGCTCCTGCGGTGCTGACCCTGACAGTCCGGTCAGCTTTTATTGATTAATGTCAATATTTGACCGTAGGCCATGCTGCGCCACAAGGTAAGCATTCGTGCCGACCATGCCAACTATTTGCGTAGTCACTGACAGTAAAAACAGGCGCAAAGCTGCGCGCGCGCAGGTAGAGGTGTTTGTAAGCTGACGAAATTGGCAATTAAGTCTTTCTATTCACTCAATTTTCCTTCCGGCGGAATTACGGATGTCGTGAAAGTGGCTGTGCTACACCCTGAAGTTCGGGAGAAGTGAGTCGTTTCCCTGTGAAACCCCGATTTGCCAGATGCCCACGACCTGTTGCGGGAGGCTTTATGCTATTCCAATCCAAATCTATTGCGACTCGCCTGCTGCTGGCTTCGTGTCTTTCTGCGGTGATTGTGGTGGTGGCCATCGTCGCCTTCGTCAAGATTTCGATGATCCCCAAGCTCACCGAGCAAGCTTTGGAAAATCAAACCAGCGCGCTGGCGGCTTCATTGCGCGGCATGTATAGCGATCCGCAGCAATGGACCGACGCTCATTTGCAGCGTGGCGCCACCTTGGATGATTTCAGCAATCGCGGGCAAACCGTGGCCACGATCTTTGTGCTGAAAAACGGCCAGTATGTGCGCGCCGCCACCACGCTGAAAAAGAGTGATGGCAGCCGCGCCATCGGCACCGTGCTCGACGCCGAATCGCCCGCCGCGCGCGCTCTGCGCGAAGGCAAGCCGTATTCCGGCCACATCACACTGTTTAATCGCCTGCATATGTCCACCTATCTGCCGGTGTCGCTGGCGGGCGGCGTACAGGGCGCGGTGTTTGTGGGGATCGACTACAGCTCGGCCGACTCGATGCTCGCGCTCGCCCGACAAATGGACTACGTGGTGATTGGCGTCGGTATTTTGAGCGTGCTGCTGCTGACCGTGGGTTTTGCTTATTCGGTTCGCGTGGAAGAAGCGCACCGTGAAACCGAAGACATCATGCGCACCACGCAAGAAGGCCTTTTCCTGCTCGACCACGAGCTGCGCATGGGCTCGCAGACTTCACATGCTCTATCGAAAATCCTGGGTTTCGAGGTCTATCCGGGCGCGAACTTTCTGGAGTTGCTCAAACCGTCGGTTTCACCCAAAACCTATGACACCGCCAAGGAATACATCGATCTGCTGCTGCGGCACGATGTGAAAGAAAAGCTGGTGGCCAGCCTTAATCCGCTTGACTGCATCGAAATCACCAGCATGCACGCCGATGGCGCAATGGAGTCGCGCTATCTGCAGATCCGCTTCAATCGCGTGAAAAAAGGCGAAAAAGTGACCCACCTGCTGGTGACGGCCAATGACATTTCCCGGCAGGTCAAGCTGGAGCGCGAGCTGCGCGAAAGCGAGAAGCGCGTGCAAGACCAGATGACGATGATGGTGCACATCTTGCAAGCCGATCCGCGCTCTTTGCAGGATTTCCTCAGTAACGCCAACAGCAAGCTCAATCAGATCAACGAAGAATTGCGCACCAGTAATCCCAAGAGCGGGATGTCGGCGATGCAGCTCGACGCCGTGCTGCGCAGCGCGCACCAGCTCAAGGGCGATGCGGCGGCTTTACAACTGGAAGCCGTCACTCAATCCTTGCATGCGCTGGAAACGCTGTTGCAAGGCTTGCGTGGGCAGAGCGAGCGCAAGGGCGAAGATCTGTTGCCGGTGGCGGTGCGCGTGAAGGAACTCTACGGCGAAATTGCCTCGATTCAGGATGTGATCGCCCGGATCAGCCAGATTCGCGGCATTGTCAGCGTCGAACCGCCGCGCCCGCCGCGCGATGAAGAAGTGGCGCAGCAAACACTGGTGCGCTTGTGGAATGCTTTTGCCCGGCAAATCGCCGACCGACATGGCAAGAAGATCGAATTTTGCTATCAGGGCATGGAGCTGGATCAACTGACGCGGCCGCTGCGCGAAACGCTCAATACCATCGTCAACCAGTTCATTCGCAACACCCTGATTCACGGCATTGAAGCGCCGGCCGAGCGCAAAACACGCGGCAAGGCCGAGGCCGGGCGCATTTCGGTGTACATCTCGGATCAGGGCGATGGCACGCTGGAACTGAGCTTCCGCGACGATGGCCGTGGCATTCATCCTGAGCCATTGCGCGAAGCGGCGATCCGTTCCGGGCGCTTAACGGCGGAAGAGGCCGCCAAACTGAGCCTGCGCGAACTGACCATGCTGATTTTCGAATCGGGCGTTTCTACGCAAACCCATGTCGACGAAGATGCCGGGCGCGGTATTGGGCTGGATGCGGTCAAGGATTTGGTGGCCAAGCAGGGCGGCCGCATCCGCATTGGCGCCACGCCGGGCGAATACTGTCATTTCCGCGTGCAGCTGCCTTTGTGTCACGACCCTGCCGCCATCCCAACGCTCAAGGAGGAAGCTCATGCCGATCAAACTCATGATCGTGGATGATTCCAACATCATCCGCAGCAAGATTACCCGCACCTTGTCCGCACACAATATGGAAGTGGTGGCGACCGCCGGAAATGGCGAGGATGCGATTCGTTTGTTTGCTGAAACCCGACCCGATGTGGTGACCATGGATTTGACCATGCCGCGCATGGATGGCCTGGAGTGCATTCGTGCGCTGCGCAAGCTCAACGGCAATGTCCATATCTTGGTGGTCTCGGCGCTGGCCGACAAAGCGACGGCGATCCAGGCGCTGAAGGAAGGCGCTCAGGGATTTTTGTGCAAACCCTTCACCGAGGTCGAACTGACTGAGGCCATGGAAGAACTTTTGGAGGATTGAGGCCATGGATGAACAGGAACTGCGCATTTTTATCGATATCGTCAGCCAGTATTTCGAAAGCCAGACCGGACGCCCACCTGAAATCGGCAGCCCCTATCTGGGAGACCCCAATGCCTTACCTGTGTTCGATTACACCGGGGTGATCGGCATTTCTGGCGCGCGGCAAGGGTGCGTGTATTTCACCGCCCACCGAGATCTGTTGAACCAACTCTTGCTGCATGTGGGCGAACTGGATGTCTCTGACAGCAATCTGAGTGATCTGGCTGGCGAAATCGCCAACACGATTTCTGGCAACGCGCGCCGGCATTTTGGCCCCGATTTCATGATTTCGGTGCCGGTGGTCGTGAAAGGCAACGCCACTGCGATCCAGGTACCGCGCAACGTCAAGGCCTACATCATTCCGCTTTCCTGGCACAAGCATGAAGCGGTGCTGGTCGTCAGTCTGCAATAAAGAGCCATTGAATATCGCGCCCTCATTCGCCAAGCGATGAGGGCGTTTTCTATTCGGCCGTACTTGCCTTGTTGCAAAACCGCAGCCCGGCTACCATCGACCATCGCCGATTTTTTGAATGTCCTTCATGCTCGATCAGCACGCCATCGACCGCGCCCTCTGGCAAATTGCCGTCGATCTTTCTCATACCATGCCCGGCGAAGTGCAGTTTCAGCGCTTGATCTCCGCGATCGCCTCGGTGCTGCCCTGTGATGCCGCGGTGCTGTTTCATTTGCAAGACGGCGTCCTGGTGCCGGTTGCCAGCCACGGTCTTTCTCCGGAATTGATGGGGCGGCGTTTCGTTCCCCATGCCAATCCCCGGCTTGATCGCATTCTGTCGTCCAATGATCCTGTTCGCTTTGCGCTCGATTGCGACCTGCCTGATCCCTTTGATGGACTGCTGGCCATTGACGTGCATCGGGATCAGCTGGTGCATGCTTGCATGGGCTGCAGCTTGTATGTGGATCGTGAACTCGTCGGCGCGCTGACGCTGGATGCGCTCGACGCGCAGGCTTTCAACGACTTGCCGGATTCGACGGTGGCTGCGTTTGCTGCGCTCGCGGCTGCCACGCTGCGCAATGTCGCGCTGATCCGGGCGCTGGAGCAGGCCAGCGAGCGTCAGCGTGCAATTGCCCGTGATCTGATGAACGAAGCGCTGCGCCGTGAAGGCAACCTGATCGGAAATAGTCGCGCGATGCAAACCCTGCGGCAAGAAATTGCGCTGGTCGCCGCCACCGATCTGACCGTGTTGATTAGTGGCGAAACCGGCACGGGAAAAGAGTTGGTGGCGCGCACGGTACATGCCCAGTCGCCGCGCAGCGAGCAGGCCTTGGTGCAGATCAACTGCGCCGCCTTGCCCGAATCGGTGGCCGAGAGCGAACTGTTTGGGCACAAAAAAGGATCATTCACTGGCGCAAGCGCGGATCGAGCCGGCAAGTTTGAGCTGGCCAACGGCGGCACGCTCTTTCTGGACGAAATCGGAGAACTTCCGCTGAGCCTGCAAGCCAAACTGCTGCGCGCCTTGCAGCAGGGCGAAATCCAGCGCGTTGGCGCGGATCAGATCATTCGCGTCAATGTGCGCGTGATCGCCGCGACCAATCGCGATCTTCTGAAAGAAGTTGAAGCCGGACGTTTTCGCGCGGATCTCTACCATCGTCTGCACGTCTATCCGATCGCTGTGCCGCCTTTGCGCGATCATCAGGAAGATTTGGCAGTCCTTGCTGGGTATTTTCTTGATGGCGCACGGCACAAGCTGGGGATTGCGCAGATCGATCTGCACCCACAAGCATTGACCACCCTTGCAGGCTATGACTGGCCAGGCAATGTCCGGGAACTGGAACACTTGCTGCTGCGTGCCGGGCTGCGTGCTGTGCGACGTGGTCGTGAGCGGGTGGTGGTTCTGCCGGAAGATCTCGACCTGCCCGCCGCAGGCGCTATCCCTGTCAATCAGGTTCCCATGAAGGCACCCGCAGCCGCGCCGGTCGTCAATCTGCGCGAGGCGGTTGAACATTACGAGCGTCAGCTCATCACCACCGCACTGGCGGCCTCGGCCGGCAACTGGACACAAACCGCCCAGCAACTGGGACTCGATCGCGCCAATCTACAGCGACTCGCTAAACGGCTGGGTGTGAAGTAAGTGCCAGGGTGGACAAGGCTCTGGCGTGTGCACCCTACATCCAATCCAGCTCTTTTTCGCTTTCGAAGCGCCTTTTTTTGCCACTGACCGGATCGGTAAATTCGATCGACTTGGCCAGCAGTTGCAGCGGATGCTCAAAATCATCCTCGGCGCCGCGCATGAACTCCGGATACCAAGGATCGT
>CAXYUI010000035.1:0-10635 GCA_964291975.1 uncultured Formivibrio sp.
CGGAAGCTGATGTCGGTCAGCGTGGTAAAGCCGGCTTCGCCCGAGTTGTTGTCGTAATTGCGGTTGTGATGAATGACCGAAAGTACGGCATCGACGCCCTTGCCGTCGGCCTGCATCGGGTGGCTTACCGGATCGAAGCTTTCCGGATTGACCACACCGGCTGCAAGGAGCGCAGTCTTGAAGCCGGCGCGCTGCTGCTTGAGCGCTTCGGCCAAGGCGGGCTGCGGGATCGCCGGTGTCTTGCCGGAATCAAACAGCTGCTGCGGGCCGATGAATTTGAGTTGCACGGCCACATCGGAAGTCACGCGATCGGCCAGCGGATTGAGGTTGGCGACATTGACGCCAGGCTGGATCGCCGGGAGCAGCGAAACCAGACATTTGGCCACCGGCGCATTGTTGTAGCGGCAATTCTTTTTGCCGGCTTCGACCGCCTGAATCATCAAGGGTGCAGTCAGGCCGGAAGCATCCAGCGTGTACGCGCCGCGCGCATCGGCCATGGTGGTTTTTTTGACGCCGAGACTGTCGACCACCGTGATTTGTGCGTTTGCCAGCGGGCCGCCGATGGCGGGGGAGCCGGTTAGCCTCGGGGTGGTGTTGGAGCTTGCGCAGGCGCGCAGCCAAAGCGCCGCCAGGGTAGTCAGGGCTAGTTTCTGCATTTTCTTCACCTCTTTTGGGCAATAAAAAACCCGGCTGCGGGCAGCCGGGTTTGGTTTTTTTCAATTACTTCAGCAGTTTGACCAGATCGCCCAGCTTGGCTTGTTCTTCCTTCAGACCTTCGACGATCAGGCTGGCCACCTTTTCAGCGCCTTTTTCCTGGAAGTGGGTGCGGTCGGCCTTTTTGTAGTGGCCCGTGGTTTTTTCGCTCTTGTAGTACGGGTACTTGGCGAAATCGGAAACGCCCAGCCAGTAATCGCGCCAGCCATCCTTGGCTTCGACGCCGCCTGAACCCAAGCCAACCGAATTGGCAAACGCGATGGTCTTGGCATCCAGATCGACCAGCGCCACGCCATTGGCCTTGGCGGTATCGCGCACGGTTTGCGAATAATCGCCGCTCGGGTTCACGGCCGAAGTTGAAGTGCCCTTGTGGGTGGTTGCTTCAATCGGGAACTTGCCTTCTTCGTAATCCTTGATGCTCTTGTCCTGCACGATACGGGTGGTTGGCGTAATCAGCACCGGCGTTGCGCCTTTGGCTTTGGCCATCTTCACATACAGTTCGAGCGAACCTTGTAGCGACATTTCGGCCGGCAGACCCTTGGCCGTGGTGTCGGCCAGCGCGCCCGGATAAGTGCAGCGGAACTTCACATCAACTGCATCTTTGGCCGCACACTTTTCATCGTTGTGACCGAACTGCACCAAGAGATAATCGCCCGGCTTGATATTGTCTTCGATCAGCTTGAACCAGCCTTCGGTCACAAAGCTGCGCGAGCTGCGGCCCGATTGCGCCACATTCACCACCTTGACGTCGTCGGCTTTGACCATGCGGTCGAACACCTGACCCCAGCCCATGCGCGGCGCGACATCCAAACCGTAGTTGCTGGCGGTGGAATCGCCGGCCACAAAAATGCGGGTCTTGTAGGAAGACCAGTCTTTCAGCTTGGGATCGAGTTTGACGTTCTTGCTGCCGATTTCCTGCAGATTGCGGTCATAAATCTTGCTGCCACGCCATTCGTCGCTCTTGCTGTCGCTGAAGCCATCGCGGTTGTGATAGACCTGCGCCAGTACTGTGGCCGGGGCGGATTTGACCGGATCGATTTCGCTGACGCCGGCGGCTTGGTAGGCATCAACGATCAGCGGACGCAGCGCATCGGTCTTGGCCTTGATGCTCTCGGCGGTCACACCGACCGGCTTGCAAGCCTGAATCAGTTGTACCGAACCCTTGAGTTTGAGATCGCCAGTGGCGATGTCGGAAGCGATCTTGTCAGTCAGCGCGTTCACATTGGCCAGATTGTTGCCTTTTTGCAGTGCCGGCAGCAGCGCGGCAAAGCTGATCGAACCGTTCATGGGAACCGCTGCGCTATTACTGGCAGCCAGCAGCACCGGGCCGGTCAGTCCGGAAGCGTCGACAGTGAAAGCGCCGTTGGCGTTGGCTTTCGCGGTCTTTTTCATGCCGGATGCATCGCAAGCCGTGATGGTGGCATTGGCCAGCGGCGCAAGATAAGACGCCGTGCCGGAAATCGTGGTGTCCGCTGTCAGTGGGCCGCCGGCGCAAGCGGCCAGCAGAGTGGAAATCGAAGCGGCGAGAATGCCGGCGTGTTTGAGTTTCATGGTTGCTCCTGCAAGAAACGGTTTGGTCGTAAGGTTAGGGCTCGCGCGGTGCGGGCGACTTGATCGGGATTGCGATTTTTTCGCTCGGCAGCAGCCTCGCTGTCCATCATCAGCAAATGCGTATGAATTGGCTCAAAAACCGTGGTTTTTCTTATCCGCAAGCCCCGTGACTGAATCAATAAAACAACAGTCCAGCCGCTGCTGGACTGTTGGCGTGTCAAAAATGGCAATCCACAACATTCTTACGGCAGAACAGGCATCGGACTGACGTTGGTGAAGCTGTTGCCGACCGAATTGCTGATCACCCAGAAATCACTGGCGCTATTGCTCACCGTCACATCCTTGAAGCTGCTGTTTTTCAGTCGGCTGATGCTGGTGGCGGTTTTCGCATTGGTGATCTTCACCGTCTCAAAAGCGATGTTCTCGTGGAAAGTTTCCGCGTAGCCCAGTGCGGCATCGCTGCCATCGTAAGCATCGACCGCAATCGGCGCCTTGCCGCCGCCCGCATTGTCCAGCGTGATGTTTTTCACCGTGATGTCCTTGAACTGCGCGCAGCTGGCGGCGTTCTCGAATACATTGCTGCCGGCGCTGTAAGACAGGGTGAAGATGAAGGCATTGGTGCTCATGTCCTTCATGGCGTTGTCGCGGAACACCACGCGCCGCGCGCCGCCGCCGGTGGCCGGCGTGCTTTTCATGCGCAGACCGTTGTCGGTGTGAACCAGCACATTGTCTTCGGCGAGGATGTCCTGAATCCATGCGCCGGTATGACTGCCCGCCACCACGCCGCCGTGCCCTTCACGCAGGTAGTTGTTGAAAATCCACGCATTTTGCTGCGGCGTGACCTTTTCGTAGTTTTTGCCCTGGCCGGCGGCGAGGTTGACGTTGTCGTCGCCGCTGTCGATGAAGTTGTTGAAGACCATGGCGTTGTCGCTGTTGCCGAACTCCACGCCATCGGCATTGTTGATGTCATAGGTTTGCGTCACGGTATTGGCGAACACCATGTTTTCGCTCTCCAGGAACATCACGCCGTGATAGGCGGGATTGAGCAGTTTGAGTCCGCCGAAATAGATGTTCTTCACGCCACGGAAAGTGGTCAGGCTGGAGCGGCGATTGCTGTAGTAATTGGCATTTTGCGTGCTGCTCAGCGTGCCGCCGGCCTCTGCCTTGGCTGCTTCCATCTGGCTCTTGGCCAGCACGCCCAGGGTGCTCCACTTGCTGGCGCTGCCTGCGGTGAAATAAGCCAACGCATTACCCAACTCGTCCGTCTTGTCGTCGCTGCGCAGCCAGCCGTTGCCGTCGAGTGTGCCTTTGCCAACGATGCGCACATTGCTGAATACGGCGCGCGTTTCGTCGTAGCCCTGATGATCGGTCAGCGCCGCGCTGCCGTTCATGTGCGCCGGATTGAGCAGATTCAAGAGTGAAGGCGGGCGGCGGTCATCCGTCGAATTGGTGAAATAGCTGTAGAGCTGGTAACCCTTGGCCAGCGGATAGTCCGCAGAATCGGCCGATCCTTTCAGTGTTGCGCCTTCGGCAATTTCCAGCGTCATATTGCTTTTCAGGAACAGCGCGCCGGTCACAAAGACTTTGCCGCTGGCAGCATCGGAAGGAACCAGCAACTTGCAGCCGTAAGCCGAGGTTGAACCTGTTGCGCAATCGTCAATCGCCTGCTGGATCACGGTAGTGTTGACGGTGCTGCCATCGCCCTTGGCACCGGCTGTGGCGATATTGACCACTTTGCCGTAAGCCGGCGCCGTTTTCTGCACCAGCGCCATGCTGTCAGCCGATTCGCTGCCATCGGCCAGTACCGCGCGCACGGTAAACGAATAAGCCGTATCGGCCTGCAAGCCACTTGCTTTGAAGTTCAGATAGCGGATTTTGGTGTGAAAGCCCGCGCTGTCATCCTGATAAAACTGGCTGATGTAAGGTGCGGCGGGTGAATGCTGCGCATTGTTTTCGCTGGCCAGACCCAGCGCCGTGCCGTTTTGGTAAACCCGATAATCGACGACCTGACTGTAATCGGCTGGTTTTTTCCAGACCAGTTGGATGCTGGTCTGGTCATACGCCAGCGTTGGCGTTTGCAAATCTTGCGGGATGATCGCGCCGTTGATCACAGCGGTCGGCGTTGGTGTGAGGGTGGGCGCCAAAGTGACAGTCGGTGTTACGGTGGGGCGCACGTTGTTGTCTGTGTCTCCGCTGTTTCCGCCACAAGCCATAAGAGCCACGCAAGTCATCAAAATCCAAGGTTTAGCCATTTCACAACTCCCCTGTTGGTGAAAGTACACACATTGCTGTAAGCGAGAAAAAACGCCACGGCGCACACGTCAAATCTCTGTTGGATTTGTTTGCGGTCACAGCGCACCCCGCTTGCATCGAATCGGTGCTGTTCAGCGCAATAATGCCTGCGGATTTCCTGAACATTTCATGTATCGAAATCAATTGCTTACTCGCATTTCTCGCCCTGTACGCCGTTGTCGGGTCTTGCCCCGGCTTTGCTTAAAATGACGATCCTTCAATGAGTTTTTGCGCCGGCCATGAACCAAGCAGCAAAACGTGCCACGATTTCCGATGTCGCCCGCAGATCGGGTGTCTCCAAGCAAACCGTCTCAAGGGTGATCAACCAGTCGCCCTTGGTTGCGCCCGAAACGCGCGAACGGGTTCAGGCTGTGATCGATCAACTCGGCTATCGCCGCAGCGAGCTGGCGTTGACTCTGACCAGCGGTCGCAGCCGCACCATTGCGGTGGTGGGTAATGCCGAGAAATCTTTCAGTGCCGACTGGTATACCGGCTTTGCCCGGATCGCTGACGATCACGGTTACGCGCTGATCCTCAAGGAAATGCTGCGCACCGCCGATCAAGCCAGCGCGCTGGCCGTGATTCATTCCCTGCTCGATCGTCAGGTGGATGGCATTGTTTGGGCCATTCCAGAGAGCGGCAGCCCTTGCCCGTGGTTGACGGTCGATTTTCTGCGCCAAATCACGGTGCCGGTTGTGTTCATGAATGCAGCGCCCAGACCGGATCTGGCCGTGGTGGGATATGACAATTACGCCGGCGCGATGCTGGCCATGCGGCATCTGATCGCGCAGGGGCGGCGACATATCGCCCATATTTCCGGCCCGCTGGAAATATGGATTGCCGCTGAGCGGCAACGAGCCTGGCAAGAAGCACTGCGCGCGGCGGGTTTACCTCATGGCGAGAACCAACTGGTTGAAGGCGACTGGCAGCCCGCGACCGGGCAGAAGGCGATTGCCACGCTGTTCGAGCGCTTTCCTGAAATGGATGCGGTTTTTGTGGCGGGCGATTACATGTGCCTGGGCGTTTTGCTGGAAGCGCAGCGACGCGGCAAGCGCATCCCCGAAGACCTTGCCGTGCTTGGCTTTGGCAATCGCTTCGGTAGCGATTGCTACGATCCCCCGCTCAGCACGGTCGAGCAGAACAAGCAAAAGCTCGGCGAAGCGGCGTTTGCTGCGCTGATCGAAGAAATCGACCGGCATTTTGGCGAAGAAAAAAAGAGCAAATCGCCATCCTTACCGAATCTGGAACACCAGTTGCTGCTTCGGGATAGCGCGTGATGAAGAGGATTCTGGCATGAAGTCGGCTTAATTGGTTTTTTGAACCAACAAATTGGGCTTTTGTGCGAAAAAAAAGCCACACCCGAAGGTGTGGCTATCAACAAAGGAGTTGCAGAAAGGTCACCGTCAGCAAAACTGATGGAGATTTACTGCATGCGCGCCACAAGCTGTGGTGCGCAGATGCAATTCAAACAAATTTTGACGACTTTGTAAGCATAAATATCAACATTTCTACGGTTTGTTGTAAAAAAACCGCCGTTCGTCGTCAGTTCAGAGCTGTGGATTCATCTTGGCCGGGCCGCTGGCCAGTTTATTCAGCGCGGCCACATAAGCCTTGGCGCTGGCGACCAGAATGTCGGTATCCGCCCCTTGGCCGTTGACGATCCGCCCTTCTTTTTCCAGACGAACTGTGACTTCACCCTGGCTATCAGTGCCGCTGGTGATGGCATTGACCGAATAAAGTTGTAATTCCGCACCGCTCTTGGCCACCGCTTCCAGGGCTTTGAATATCGCATCAACCGGCCCGCTGCCACTGGCTTCGGTATGCGCTTCCTGGCCAGCCTCGGTAAGGACGATTTGCGCCAGCGGCAATTCGCCGGTCTCCGAAATGACTTTGAGCGATGTCAGTTTGTAATGCTCGCGCACTTTGGTCGCCAGCTCGTCAGAAACCAGCGCATGCAAGTCTTCATCGAAGACTTCGCGCTTGCGATCGGCCAAATCCTTGAAGCGGGCAAACGCGGCATTGAGTGCTTCTTCGGATTCAAGGGTGATGCCCAGTTCCTGCAATTTGGTCTTGAAAGCATTGCGACCAGAAAGCTTGCCCAGTGTGAGGCGATTGGCCGACCAACCCACGGATTCTGCGCTCATGATCTCGTACGTTTCGCGGTGTTTGAGCACGCCATCTTGATGGATGCCGGACTCGTGTGCGAAGGCGTTAGCGCCGACGATGGCCTTGTTCGGCTGCACCGGATAGCCCGTAATCGTGGACACCAATTTGGAAGACGGCACAATTTGGGTGGTGTCGATACGAGTCTCGACGCCAAAAATATCCTTGCGGGTCTTGGTTGCCATCACGATTTCTTCGAGCGCCGCATTGCCGGCGCGCTCACCCAAACCATTGATGGTGCATTCAACCTGACGCGCGCCACCCAAAACGGCGGCCAGTGAGTTGGCGACGGCCATGCCCAAATCGTTATGGCAGTGCGCCGACCAGATCACCGTATCGCCACCCGGCGTGCGCGCGATCAGGTCGCGGAAGAAGGCTTCGGTCGCAAAGGGTACGGCGTAGCCCACGGTGTCGGGCACGTTGATGGTTTTGGCACCCGCTTTGATGACTTCGCCAAACACGCGAACGAGGAAGTCGGGATCGGAGCGCAAAGCATCTTCGGCCGAAAATTCGACATCGTCGGTATATTCCAGCGCCCATTTCACCGCTTTAACCGCGGCTTCGACGACTTCATCCGGGCTCATGCGCAACTTCTTTTCCATGTGGATCGGACTGGTTGCGATGAAGGTGTGGATACGTTTTTTCGGCGCTGGCGCGATGGCTTCACCCGCGATGCGAATATCGCGCTCGGTCGCGCGAGCCAGCGAGCAGATGGTCGATTCTTTGATGACTTCGGCGATCGCTTTGATCGCTTCGGCATCGCCCGGACTGGCGGCGGCAAAGCCGGCTTCAATAATGTCCACGCCGAGCTTTTCCAGTTGGCGAGCGATGCGGATTTTTTCTTCACGGGTCATGGAAGCGCCCGGGCTTTGTTCGCCGTCGCGCAAAGTGGTATCGAAGAGGTACAAACGCTCGCTCATGGTGCTCTCTCTTGCGGCCTCTTGGGCCGCGCTGCGGATGAAGTAACGATGGATGTTGAAGCTGCGCCCTTGGCTCGTGGCCAGTTGGCCCAAGCGGTCGAGATAGGACAGAGGGATACTGCCGCGTTCGCGCCATTTGTAGATGGCTGCGCGCGATACAGGCTCGTCAGGAAAGAGTCGGTTTAACTCTTCCGCCAGCGCTCCCGGGCCGCCGAAATCAGCGATCAGCTGTTCGATGTCCAATTTCATGTCCAATCTCGCTCGACTTGATGGCTTGACGATACAAATTTGCAGACATGATGTCAAATTCTTTGTTGTTTGGGCGTAAAAAAAGCGACCAAAGGAGGTCGCTTTGGGGTTTATTAGACTTTATGTCTAATTGGCTGTGGTTTGTACTTTGTTGCGGCGGCTGAAACGGTAGATCCAGTACACATAGCCGGAGGCCGCATAGGCCACAAAGAAGGCAAACAAGACCAGCGGCGGTTTGGCGGCGAGGATGACCAGCAACAAAGCCCCGATCGCCAGCGCAATAAACGGCACGGTCTTGCGCATATTGAATTCCTTGAAGCTCCAGAACGGCACGTTCGACACCATGGTCAGCCCGGCGAACAGCGTGAAGCACAGGGCAATGATGGGCAGCGCACCGGCGATAATCTGCAAATCGGCAGCGTATTCGATGCTGATCCAGACGAGGCCCGCCACAAGCGCAGCAGCTGCTGGCGAAGGCAAGCCCTGGAACCAGCGTTTATCGACCACTTCGATATTGGTGTTGAAGCGCGCCAAGCGCAGGGCTGCACCGGCACAGTAAATAAACGCCACGATCCAGCCGATCTTGCCAAAGCCCTTGAGCGCCCATTCGTAGGAAACCAGCGCTGGCGCAACGCCGAAAGAAACCATGTCGGAAAGACTGTCGAACTCGGCGCCAAATTCCGATTGGGTATGCGTCAAGCGAGCCACGCGGCCATCCATGCCATCCAGAATCATCGCCACAAAAATGGCGACCGCAGCGTGTTCGAACCGACCATTCATGGCTTGAACAATCGCGTAAAAGCCGGCAAACAATGCCGCCAATGTAAACAGATTGGGCAGCAGATAAATGCTTTGACGACGCAGATTCATCGGTTTGCGCAAATGCATGACAGTCCCCTTCAATCAGGCCAATTCGGCGAGGATGGTTTCGCTGGCTTTTACCTTGTCGCCAATAGTGACGCGCGGCTTGGCGTCCAGCGGCAGATAGAGGTCGACGCGCGAGCCGAAACGGATGAAACCGTAACGCTGACCGCGCGCGAGCGTGTCGCCGGCCTTGGTGTAGCAAAGGATGCGACGAGCGACGAGGCCTGCGATCTGCACGAAAGTGATTTGCGTGCCATCCGCGAGCTTGGCCAGCACCGCGTTGCGTTCGTTTTCCATCGAAGCCTTGTCGAGTGCAGCGTTCAGGAAAGAACCGGCGTTGTATTCGACTTTCTCGACCACGCCATCGACCGGGCTGCGTTGCGAATGCACGTTGAACACATTCATGAATACGCTGATTTTCAGTGCTTCGACATTGCGGTACGGATCCATCGCTTTTTCGACGACCACGATGCGGCCATCAGCCGGACACAGAATGGCTTTTGGATCTTGCGGGATGTTGCGCACCGGATCTCGGAAAAATTGCAGCACGAAAACGGCGGCGATCCAGAACAGTGTCGACCAAAAGCCGGGCAGAAAAACGCTGGCCAAGATGGCGGCAATGATGGCAATGGTCAGGAAGGGCCAGCCTTCACGGGCAATCAGAGGGTGCGGATAGTGACGGTTCATGGGCGTATGCAGAAAATTGGACAGAGCGGCATTGTAACCTACTCCGCCGCGCTACTTGCGATCGTGCACACATGATCGATTAAAGAGACGCGATTGTTTTTCAGAATGACGCAACGGCTGAATCTGACCTGGTCGTTTGGGTGATTCCGGTAAATCTCTGGGGCGTGCTTGGAGTTAGATTTTACGATGGTGTTTGATCAACGAAGCTCACGACTTTTCAGGGGTCTTGTGATCGGTTGGATGTCGTAAGCCTAAGCCTTTTGGTGGTGACAAATCGGTGAGCTAATGCGTAGCTGCTTACTTTTATGGATCTTTTTGTAATCGGCGTGATCCCAAGAGTCGCATTGATCTTTTGCGGGACGCATAAATGAAAACAGCCCGGCAAACTGGCCGGGCTGTTTTAGATGCGTGCTTTAGAAGCGATAACCGATGCTGATGCCTGCGCTGGAAGCGTTGGTTTTGCCTGTATAAGGGTCTGCAACGAAACCGACATAACCTAGTTGGGCAGAATTACCGACTTCATCCCACAAGTAAAGTTTGTTGTCGTATTCGTAGCGCATATAGGTGTAATGGGCGCCAAAGAACAGGCCGGAATCTAGGTCGTAGTTATATTCCAGCTTGAAACCCAAGGCGGCCTTGTCGGTGCCTTTAGTGGTTGAGTTGTACTCAGTTTCTGACGCTGGAATAGCTGCAGTTGTTGCTGTAGCTGGAACCGCAGCCTGATTGTATGTCCATTTAAATTGGGAATTCAGGTTGCGCTGCAGATGGGCGACGGCGCCTGCGCCAAAACGATGATTGCCATTGCGAGCAAACAACATCAGCTCGACTGGAACATGATTGGTTTCAGTTGAGAAACTGTTGTCTTTCGAGAAGGCATAACCAATGGCGCCGCGCACACTGATCGCGCTTCCCAGAGCCAGATCGTATCCGACTTTTCCCGTGATGTTCTCGCCTTCACGCATGCGAATTTGGTGGGTTTACTCCTCAAAGGTGCGGTCGGAATAAATCAGGTTTCCACCCCGATTGACCTCGGCTCCAACAAAAAAACCAGAGTCTGCGGAATAAGCCGCTGTCGAGATCAAGGCCATAAAGAAGGCCAAGGCCTTCGGCGTGAAATTACGCATATCAGGAAATCCTTTTAATAAAAAAACGGATTAACATTATTCATATTTGAAACATCTTTAAGCATCGTACC
>CAXYUI010000036.1:0-10306 GCA_964291975.1 uncultured Formivibrio sp.
GCAACCAGATAATCCTGAATGGCGTAAGTCAGCTTCTGACAGCCTTCGCGGGTCAAGCCGGCAATGGCGAAATAACGCCGCGCCAAAGGATCGAAAGGCGCGTAAGGATCAAACTCCGGCACATCGCCCCAGCCATAGGCGTCCAGGAAGGACTTCACGCGCTCGGCGCGCTCTTCCTCAGGAATCAGGTCAAGTTTATTGAGCACCAACCAACGCGGCTTGTTGTGCAGTTCATCGTCGTATTTGCGCAATTCGTCAACAATCGCCCGCGCTTCGCGCACCGGATCGGTTTCCTCATCAAAGGGCGCCAGATCAACGATGTGCAGCAAAATGCCGGTGCGCTGCAAATGCTTGAGGAAGCGATGACCCAGACCGGCGCCTTCGGCCGCACCTTCGACCAGGCCCGGAATATCGGCGATCACAAAGCTGCGGTTGGCGCCGATGCGCACGACGCCCAGATTCGGATGCAAGGTGGTGAAGGGATAATCGGCGACCTTGGGCTTGGCGGCCGAAACCGCGCGAATGAAGGTCGATTTGCCAGCATTGGGCATCCCCAAAAGACCGACATCGGCCAGCACTTTGAGTTCGAGACGCAGCTCATGGCGCTCGCCTTCTTCACCCGGCGTGGTCTGCTTGGGCGCGCGGTTGGTGGAAGACTTGAAGTGCAGATTCCCCAAACCGCCCTTGCCGCCCTTGGCGATCAGCTCACGCTGGCCGTCCACGGTCAGGTCAGCCAGGATTTCTTCGGTTTCGGCATCAATCAGCACGGTGCCAACCGGCATGTGCAGTTCGATATCCTCACCGCCCTTGCCGTAGCGATCACGGCCTTGTCCGCCCTCGCCATCTTCGGCTTTGTATTTGCGCACAAAGCGGTATTCAACCAGCGTATTAACGTTCTGATCGGCCACCACCCAAACGCTGCCACCACGGCCGCCGTCACCGCCATTTGGGCCGCCTTTGGGGATGTATTTTTCCCGGCGCATGCTGGCGGAGCCATTGCCGCCCTTGCCAGCAATCACTTCAATTCGGGCTTCGTCGATAAACTTCATGGTGTCACCGTTGGGTGTGGAACTTGCAATCGATTATGCAGGGTGAACCTGCAACAAAAAAGCCCCGTCCAGCGCAGGACAGGGCTTTTAGCCAAGCATCAAACCGCTTAAGCCGGGATGATGACTTCGCCTTCGTACGGCTTAATCACGACGGTACGACGCTTTTGAGCGCCCTTCACCGTGAATTGCACGTAACCATCTACCAGCGCGAACAGAGTGTGGTCCTTGCCCATGCCGACGTTTTCGCCCGGATGGAATTCGGTACCGCGCTGACGCACGATGATGGAACCGGCGTTGATCAGTTCGCCGCCGTATGCCTTGATACCAAGGCGTTTTGCGTGGGAGTCGCGACCGTTACGGGAACTACCACCAGCTTTTTTGTGTGCCATGTCAAAAGCTCCTTGTGATTACTTGACGATTTCGTCAATGCGGATTTCGGTGTAGTTCTGGCGATGGCCCTGACGCTTTTGATAGTGCTTACGGCGACGCATCTTGAAGATACGAACCTTTTCACCACGGCCATGCGACACGATAGTCGCTTTGATGGAGGCACCAGCCACCAAGGGGGCACCAATTGCCACAGCGTCACCATCTGCCACCATCAATACTTCATTCAGTACGATCTGGCTGTCGACGTCTGCAGTAATCTGTTCTACTTTAAGTTTTTCGCCGACGACAACTTTGTACTGCTTGCCACCGGTTTTTACGACTGCATACATAACAAGCTCCAATAAGAGTTTGGCCCGAGTGTAGCGCCCGAACAGGGCACAACACTTCCCGAGAAATCGGGAGCCGGCAATCATACGCCCCGACTTTTAATCAAGTCAAGCACTTAGCCTTCAATCTTGCCTTAAGTCCACCGTGCTAGACACTGGCGCGCCAGCCTTTTCTGCTAAGATCACCCGTCCAAAAAAGAAAATCACATCCATCCGGAGAAAACGCGTGTCCATGGAGTTCGTCCGTTCCGTCATCGACGGCGAAATGCAGGCCGTAGATCAACTGATCCGCACCCACCTGCATTCCGAAGTGCCACTGGTGAGCCAGGTCGGCGAATACATTATTGCCGGTGGTGGCAAACGGCTACGCCCAATGATGGTGTTACTGGCCGCGCGCGCGCTCGGCTATCAAGGCACCCAACATCATCAACTCGCTGCCATGATCGAGTTGATTCACACCTCCACTTTGCTGCACGACGATGTGGTCGACGAATCCAGCCTGCGCCGCGGTCGCGACACCGCCAATGCCTTGTTTGGCAACGCCGCCAGCGTGCTGGTCGGGGATTTTCTGTATACGCGCGCCTTCCAGATGATGGTATCGGCTCACTCGATGCGCATCATGGAAGTCATGGCCGACGCCACCAACATCATCGCCGAAGGTGAAGTGTTGCAACTGATGAATGTCGGCAACATCGACATTGACGAAGCAGACTATCTGAAAGTGATTCGCTTCAAAACTGCCAAGTTGTTTGAAGCGGCCACTCGCATCGGCGCGATCCTGAATGAGGCCGACCAAGCCACAGAAAACGCCATGGCGCGCTATGGCATGCACCTGGGCACGGCCTTCCAGATCATCGACGATGTGCTCGATTACTCCGGCGAACAAGCTGAAATCGGCAAAAGTCTGGGAGACGATCTGGCCGAAGGCAAACCGACCTTGCCACTCATCTATTTGATGCGCCAAGGTGATGCCGAAACCGCCGCATTGGTGCGAGACGCGCTGCAAAACGCCAACCGGGATCGATTCCCAGCTGTTGCCGCCGCCGTCACGCAAAGCCCCGCTCTCGATTATGCCCGCGCGGTTGCACGCCACGAAGCAGACCTGGCGCAAGCCAGCCTCGCGCCCTTGCCAGAATCGCCCTACCGACAAGCCCTGCACCGGCTTACAGAGCTGGCCATCAGCCGAAGAAATTGAACTAAGCGCTTGACACTGCCCTAGGCCGCTGGAATAATCCGGCCTCTCAGCAAACGGGGTGTAGCTTAGCCTGGTAGAGCGCTACGTTCGGGACGTAGAGGCCGGAGGTTCGAATCCTCTCACCCCGACCAGGTTTTAAAAGCTGGAAATCAATCGATTTCCGGCTTTTTTCATTGGCAATTCAACCAGCGTTTTCGAGCCGCATCTTGTAAGCGCTGCAAGCTCCCATCTTTTTGCATCCGCGCCAGCTGTTCCTCGATCCGGGGAACCCAACTTTCATGGCGGAGGTGTAGGTGATGGTAAAAATACAGCTTCTGGATCGCAGGTTCTTGAATGCGGATTCGTCGCAGACCCAGTAAATACGGCGTGCACATCGCCCCGCGTGAAAAAATGGCCAGATCGGCGCGCCCGGCATCGACCATCTTGAAAGCCTGATCCGATAAATTGACGTATTCGACATGGTATTCGCTGCCCAGCGCTTCGACCTCCTTGACGCCTCGCAAGGTGACTAGCCGATAGGGTCGCAAACTCGACCATCCTTTGACCGTCAGTATCTGCCCGAGGCCATAAGCCACCATGTCGTCACTGGCGATCGGGATCTTGACTGGTATAACTTGCGGATATTCGGGATAACCTGCCGAGGCGCGGAATAAATCGGCGTCGATTTCACCGCGATTGAGCATATACAAAGAGCGCGCCAAGGGAATGCTTTCGAAGCGAACCGGCAAATCCAAGCGCCGGTAAACTTCCGTCATCACACTTTGCGCCATATCGACGGTCAGGTGCGCGGTCACAGGGGTGCTGATTACCCACTCACGGGCGTATCCCTGCAATGGAACACCAAACAACAGCACAGCCAATAGAACGGGTCTCATTGATCGCCTCCATCACACATCAAGCGACCAACAACCATGACTTGAGCGTAATGAAAAAGCCAAGTCAAGACTTGGCTCTTGGGTTTGGTGCTTGTTAAATCCGGTAGCGCCCAACAATTTGCTGTAACCGACCGGAGAGCGCTTGCAACTCACTGGCACTATTGCTGGTCTGCCCAACAGCATGCGAGGCCTCTTCCGAAATACTCGATAAGCGCTCCATTTCACCGGCGATCACGGTGCTGGCCTGGTTTTGCTCGTGAATCGAATGCGAGATTTCGGAGACGGTGCTTTGGACATTGTCGGTACTGAGCCGGATGGCATCGATGGCATCAATGGCCTCGCCCGCATTGGCCGCGCCGGCCTGCACTTTTTTAACCACTTCTTCCATCACATCCACCGCCCCTTTGGCGCCCAACTGAATGCCCCCGATCAGATTGGCGATTTCCTGCGTCGACTGCGCAGTGCGCTCGGCGAGCTTACGTACTTCATCGGCCACCACCGCAAAACCACGCCCTTGCTCACCCGCGCGCGCGGCCTCGATCGCTGCGTTCAACGCCAGCAAATTAGTCTGGTCGGCCACCTCCCGAATCACACTGACCACACTCGAGATGTTGCCGGTCTGCGCCTGTAATTTACGAATCTCATCGGAAGCCGCATGAACCACGTCCGCAACAGCCCGGACTTGCTCAATCGTATTCTGAATGGTTTGCCCGCCTTCGCGCGCTCTGGTGCCTGAAGCAGCGGTCTCGGTTTGGGCATCACGGGTTCGTTCGGCAATCATATTGATGCTCACCGTAAGTTCCTCGACCGTACCGGCGACGGATGCGGCAGCTTCACTGCTTTGCGCCGACACATGGCGGATTTCATTGGATGCACCGGCCAAACGTTCCGCCTCACTGCCAAGCACATTCACCGCCGCTGCGACTTCCCGCAACGAAGATTGCATGCCGTCGAGCAAGGCATTGAAAGAATCGACCGCGACGCCCAACTCATCATGTGTAGTCTTGGGCGCACGAATGCGAAAATCCATGTCCCGCACCACATCGCGCATGGTTTTTTGCATCGCAGAAAGCGGCGTCATGATCGATCGGTATAACAGCCAACCCATCCCCCCCACCAGCACCTGCATCACCACCATCAAGGCGATGTAGTACAGCGCCGCTTTGCGGCTGCCCGCCGCCATGCTTTGATCCAACTCTTTCTGCCGAAGCACCAGCGCTTGCTGCTCCTGCGCCAAAGCTTTGCCCAGCAAGGCTTCTGCAGGAATCACCTTGGTATACAGCTCGGCCTGAGCTTCATCTTTTTGCCCTGCTGCTGCAATCTTGATGGCCGCTTGTACGGCAGCAATGTATGCGCCACTCAGGGGCGAGACTTGGGCATCTTTCTTGCCCCCCAAGACTTCATATTCCTTGACCCCGGCATTCAAGCCCTGAACTTCATCGGCAATTTTTTGAGCAAATCCGTCACGTAAATCACTGTCCTCTTCCATCACCAAAGCCAACAGTAATGCCCGGATTTCCTTGAAGTGATCCGTCATATCCGCCATGACGAGCAGCTCCGGCACGGACTTGCGGTTGATCTCGTCCACCCCCTTGCGCATTTGCCCAAGGTTGAGCCAGCCCAAAACGCCGGACAATAAAAGTCCGGCCATGGCCAGCAAAACCAAGGTGCCCAATTTTTTGCCGATCGTCATGACGATTCCTCTCAGTTCAGGCTCAACACCACTTTGACGGATTTATCGATTTCTTTCCGATCGGCATACCCAATGCCTCCCGCCGCTTTGCCCACTTGTCCGACCGCCTCTTTGACTGAAGCAGCCTCTTTCGGAGGCTGGCCTTTCCCGGTGAACACCAATTTGGCCCAGTGCGATTTCACCTGCGCCGCACTTTTTCCGGACAGCTTTTGATAAAAGGCATCCTTCTCTGCGCCATCGGGCAAATCGACCGGCTGCGCCGCCGCGCCGCCTGGCAGGGTGGATTGTTTGCCAAGGAAAATCTTTTGCACCGTATCGGCATCCAGTTTGTCGATGCTGTTTTGTGCGCTGACAAACACCACCATTTCCGCCCGAACATTAACGCTGGCCAGCAATACGGCCGCCAGGAAACCAAGTTTCAGCTGTTTCATGTTTTGATCTCCCGACTCAGAAAACGAAGTCCAGCGCCATGCTGGAAACTGCGACATCTCGCGCCCCATTGGCAAACCCTGGTGTGTAGCGGAAGAAAGTGCCGCTGGCACCCGCTGGTTTATGGATGTAATCGAGCTGCGCCTTGAGCGCGATATTCTTCCAGACGTCATACCGCAGACCGATGCTGGTGGTGCGCTGCTCCAGTTTGAGACGGAAATCAGCATTCACGGCATTAATGACCGCGGCCGCAGCGGTGCCGGATGGCATCACCGTCTTGTCAAAATCTTGCTTGCTTTGCACCTGACTGTAGCCGGCGTATGGCGTCCATTTCCCGTGGCGATAACCCGCTTGCAGATACCCGCCATAGGCGCTCTGAATCATGTCGGTATGCCCGCGACGACCCGCGATTTCACCCAAGACGAACCAGTGACCCGGATCGTAGTTAAATCCGATGCCATACACATTCATGTACTGGTTATCGAAGCTGGTGCTGGCTTGCAAGCTGGCCACTTCGGCCGGATAGGTGGCGGCCAGGCCCGCCAATCCGGCCTTATAGGCCGCCACAGTCAGCGAATCATTGGTGACCTTCAGCCGGCCAAAACCGGCGCGCAGCGTCAGACTTTCGTATTCCGCGGTGGAATTGAACACGCCAGCCTTGATGTCGACTTCGGTACGGTTGGAAATCGAACTGGCGCTGGCGATCTTGTCCTTGTACACGCCCGCAGCCAATTGAACATTCACCGTGACGCCTCTGACATCAAAACGGTATCCCGCATCGGCGCCGTCCAGGCGCGAAATCGGATTGATGTAGTACACATCGACCGGCGGGCGGATGCTGGTCATCGTGTAACCGACATTCCGGGTTTCCGATTGCATGAACATCGGCGCGACGATGCGGCCACCGCGCAGATAGGTGTTTTCCGATGGCTGCAACTTGAGATTGGCCCACTCCAGCGCGGGCGTGTAGTTGTGGTCATAACGACGAGCCGCTTGCACTTGCACGGTGGCGGTCAGCATTTGAGGAATCAGGAACACATCCGCCTGCACCCCTGCTTTGCTGTCCAGATTCGGATCCCAGTTGCGGCTGCGCGCTGAACCATCGGGTTGGAAATAATTACTGCGGTAATCGGCTTCGCTGCTGGTGCTATGCGCCAAGCCCAAGGTGCCATAACCAGAAACCTTGAACAGATCGGCCGCAAAGGCCTGTAAGGAAAGCAAACTCAAACTCAGTGCCAGGACTTTGACTTTCATATATAAGGCCTCTCTAATATTACGCGAACGGAGCTTACAGAAGGAAGAAACGCTTGTACCTGCTTAGCCCAGTGCGTGCCAGTAAGCCAGCCTTTTGCAATGCAACACCCAACAGGTGCACGCCCAGCCGAAGTCTGAGCAAGCACGTCTTCAGCGCCAGTCACGCTTTGCAACATCTTGGCCCGCCATCTCCAAATCCGCACCGGTAAGCTTTGGCCATCTTTAGTCATCCCCAAAAGGAATGCGCATGCGCTGGCCGGCTTCCCTGTTTTCTCTTTTCCTGATTGCTTGCGGCGGAGGCAGTGGCAGCGATGCTTCCGGCACCCTGTCAGGCTCGGTGACAGGGTTGACGAGCAGCGGACTGGTGCTCAGTACGGGGAGCGAAACAGTTTCGGTGGCGGCGGGTGCAACCGGCTTCAGTTTTGCAAGCGCGATCTCGGGCAGCTATGCGGTCAAGGTCTTGACCCAGCCGGACGGCCAGACCTGCGCGATCAGCAATGGCAGCGGGACGATCTCGGGCAATGTCAGCCATATCGCCGTCGCCTGCCGCGACTACAAACTCTATGTCGCCAACAGTACGGGCAAGACCATCGCCCTGTTTGGCCTGACGGCGGGTCAGCCGAGCGCGCTGGCCACAGCGACGGTTTCAACCGGCACTTACAAGCCGGACGGCATCGTGCAGAGCCCGGACGGTCAATCCCTGTATCTGAGCTATTCCAATGACAAGCGCATCGACGCTTACAAAGTGGCGAGCAGCGGGTTGCTCAGCGCGTTGAACTCGACCAGCAAATCCGCCTTTAGCGCCGATCCGGTCTATGGCTTCGGTCTTGTTTCGGCGATCAGCCCGGACAGCAATTATCTGTACAGTCCGAACCTTCAGAATGTTTCGCAATTTGCGATCAGCAGTACGGGGCTCAGCGCGCTCAGCCCCAGCACCGCCAGCACCGGTGCGAACCCGACCGCGATGGCCGTCACGCCCAATGGCAAGTTTGCCTATGTGGTCAACCAGAGCGACGACAGCATTTCGCAGTTCAGCGTCGGCAGCAGCGGCGTCTTGAGCGCACTCCCGATCGCGACCGTCAGCACCGGCTCGAACAGCAAGCCGACCGGCATCGCCATCGACCCCAACAGCAGTTATCTGTATGTAACCCTGAGCGGCAGCGACAAGGTCGTCCAGTACAGCATCGGCAGCGCTGGTGGGCTGAGCACCCAAGCCACCCTGTCGACTGGCGATTATCCACAAGGCATTGCGATCACGCAGAACGGCCAATACCTCTACGTCACCAACGCAGTGGACGGCACGGTGTCGCAATATGCCGTCGCCAACGGCAAGCTGACCGCGCTCAGCACGGCGACTGTCGCCAGCGGCGTCACCCCGGCCGCCATCGCCGTCACGCCAGACAGCCAATACGTATATGTCGCCAACTATGGCGACAACACGGTGGCCTGGTTTTCCATCGGATCGGGGGGCTTTTTGACGCTGAAAGACTGGATTTCCGCCAACATCAGCGGGCCGACCAGCCTGACCGTGCGCTGAGCACGCAGCCATCAAATCTGTCAATGGTCTAGCTAACTGCCTAGCCGCGCCGGGCGGCCTAGCATGGCGACTCCTTTTGCTCTGGAGTTCTGCCATGAAAGTCATCCCATCCCTCTTTGCCGGCGCGCTGCTGCTTGGGGCGCTCACCACCGCGCAAGCCGATGACGGCTTTTACTTCGGCGCCAATTACGCGCACGCCAGTTACAAGGAACAAGGCTTCGAGAAATTAAACCCCGGCGCGCTGGTTTTCCGCTTCGGCAAGGAACTCACTCCCAACTTCGCGCTGGAAGGCCGGGTTGCCGGCGGCATCGGTCATGACCGGCTCTCCGGCAGCCCCGTGACCCTGGAAATCGACCATTACTACGGCGGCTACGGCAAGTTGATGCTGCCACTGGGCGACCGTCTTTCCTTGTACGGATTGGCCGGTTTCACCCGCGGCCGCACCACGGCCAAGAACGGTCTCGCCAGCTATTCGCAAACCGACGGCGACGTGTCTTACGGCTTCGGCGCGGACATCGCACTCGATCGCCGCCTGTCGCTAAACCTGGAAGTCGCCCGTCTCTACGAGGGCGACGCTTACAAGGTCAGCGCTGTATCGGCCGGTCTCGGCTTCAAGTTCTGATCCGCCCCCTCAGGAGCGCGCCCCGAACAGGTATTTCTGTTCCGCGGGCGCGGGCGGCGGCGCGACCGCCGACGATTTGGGTAGCAGCAAGGCATGCAGGCGCATGGCCAGCACCAGCAACTCCTCGTCCTCGGCGCTGTCCTCGATCCGGTGCAGCACGGCGCGCGCATAAGCCGCATCAGCGCGCATGCGCTCCAGATCCACCGTTTGATTCAACACGCGCCGTACTTGCAACTTGAAACGCGCCAGCAGACGGATTTCTTCGATCTGGTCTTCCATGTGAATGTCCCCTGTTGTGTTTATTCTGCGACGAGACAGCAGCAAACCTCATGCCAGCCCGCAAAGCGGCATTGCGCCAGTAGATTTCAGTATTTGCTGATTTCATCATGCACGCCCGCGTGCGCGCGGCCGAACTCGCCGCCCCATTGCAGTGCACCTAAGATGGGGAAAAAAGGGTTCATCATGCTGCGTCTTTTGCCCCTGACTCCCCGCGATCTGCCCGCCATCCTGCGCTGGAACCTGGGCGCCGACGCCGACTGGCTCTATCAGTGGGCCGGCAAGGGTTATAGCTGGCCGCTAACCGCCGCCCAGCTCATGGGCAAGCTCGCCAGCGAAAGCCGGGTTTTTCGTATCGATCAAGACGGAGAAATGGTCGGCACCGTCGAGCTGGCCGGCTTTGGCGCAGACAGCGCCAGCGTGTGCCGCTTCCTGATCGCCCGCCCGCATCGCAGCCAGGGTCTGGGTCAAGCCGCGCTGAACCTGCTCTGCGAGCACGCCTTCGATGAACTCGGCCTGCACCGGCTTGATCTGCGGGTGTTCGACTTCAACGCCACTGCGATCGCCTGTTATCGCAAGGCTGGCTTCCATGAAGTCAATCGCCTGCCCAAGGCCTGGCGCAATGCCGAACGCGATTGCTGGGTGGTGGTGATGACGCGC
>CAXYUI010000037.1:0-10173 GCA_964291975.1 uncultured Formivibrio sp.
CGTGGTGGCCACCGGACGGCGGATGCTGTGTTCTGAAAGATTCACGCTGAATCCCCCTTAGCGGCTGGCCGGGCTGGCGCGCCGACCCTTGCCGTTACGACCGGCTGTGCCGGAGGCAATGCTGACCTTGCCGCCGGGGCGCAAATTCTGCCCACCTTCAAGCACCACTTTCTGGCCGGCATCCAAGCCTTGCACCACCGCGCGCTCGTTGATGATCTGCGCCACCGTCACCGGCACTTGCTTGACGGTTTGATCGGGCTGCACCACATACACAAACTTGCCATTCGGGTTGTTTTGCACGGCTTGCGCGGGCAGGGCGATGGCATGCTCCAGCGTGCCGGCTTCAATCTTCACCGCGGCATACTGGCCGGGCCAAAGCTGTTGCTTGCTGTTCTGGATGCTGGCTTTGAGCGTGATGGTGCCGGCGGTCTTGTCCACGCTGTTGTCGTGGAAAATCACCCGGCCGTGCGCCGATTGCCCGTTGCCCAGATCGATGCGTACTTTCATGCCGTCACGCGCGGCCAGCACGCGCGGTAGTTCGCGTTCGGGCAGGGTAAAGGTCACGCCGATCGGATCGATGCGGGTGAGTTTGACCAGCGCGGTGGTCGAATTGGTCTGCACCATGCTGCCGGGGCGCACGTTGATGAGGCCGATGCGACCGTCGAAGGGCGCGAGTACGCGGGTATAGGACTGCTGTACCCGCACGGAGTCCAGCGCCGCCTGCTGTTGCGCGACATTGGCCGCGCCGGTTTCCACCTTGCTTTGCAGCGGATCGAGCGTATTGGCCGAGATAAAGTTTTTGGCGGCCAGTTCCTTGTTGCGCTCCAGAATGCGCTGATCGGACGCCAGTTGCGCCTTGGCGCTCAAGAGTGCGGCTTCGGCTTTTTTGACGGCGGCTTCATCGTCGCGGGCATCGAGCGAGAAAAGAAGCGCGCCGGCTTTCACATCCTGCCCTTCGCGCACATGCACCTGCTTGATCATGCCGGCCTTTTGCGGGCGGATCTCTACCTCATCGAGCGCAACGATATGGCCTTGCGCTTCCAGCCACAGCGGCAGGGTTTCGCTTTTACTGGTGATGATGCTGACGACTTGCGGGCGGGCATTACCGGCCTTGGCTGTGCTGGCGGCACTGGCCGCTTTGGGTTGACTGGCGTTGTCGGCCGATTCCGATGAGGCTTGGCCGCAAGCGACCAGTACCAAAGTCGTGGCAAGCCAAAGATGGCGAGGCTTAATCATGCATGATCCCTTTTTGCACACCGCGGCGGTGATGGCGAATGATCCAGATCATTACCCCGGCCACCATCAGACCAAAGCCGATGATGATCAGATACATCGGCGGTTTTCCGCTTATGGCGAATTGTTCAAGCACGGCATAACGATCAGAAGGGCTGACCGGTTGACTGAAGTACTTCACGAGCAGCGCATGCAATCCGACCATGAGCAAAATGCCCAGGTTTTCATTGAAATTTTGTACGGCGATGGAATGCCCCGCGCCCATCAGCATGTGACCGCGGTGTTGCAGCATGGCGTTGAGCGGCACGACGAAAAAGCCCGATAGCCCGCCCACGATAAAGAGCAGTACGGCGGCGATCCAGACTTCGTGCACAAAGAGCATCGAGATCATGCCCAGCCCCATGATGATACCAGCCGGCATCACGGCAAAAGCGCGTTTGAGCGGGATGACCGCACCGGCAATAAAGGCGCCAAAAGCCACGCCGAAAGCCACGATCGCCACCAATCGTGTGGCTTGTTCCATCGAGAAATTGAGCCAGAGAATGGCCCAGTTCAGCACGACCAGCCGCATGGTTGCGCCTGCACCCCAAAAGAGGGTGGTTACAGCCAGCGAAATCTGACCTTGCGGATCTTTCCACAGGCGCTTGACGCACCACCAGAACTCATGGATCAGATGCAGGGGGCGCAGATGCAGCGCTTTTAAGCGCACATTGAGTTTGGGAATAAACAGATTGAGCCAACCAGCGGCCAAGTAAACCAGCACGATCACGACAATTGCGAATTCCGGAGCCGAGAGGTATCGATTCAGCCCGATTTCTGCCAACAGCGCCGTGGTCCAGTTGCCGGATAAAAAGCCGCCCAGGAGCGTACCGAAAATGATGGCGCCGACGGTTGCGCCTTCCAGCCAGCCATTGGCGATGACCAATTTATCGTGGGGCAGATATTCGGTGATGATGCCGTACTTGGCAGGTGAGTAGGCGGCTGCGCCAAAACCCACCACGGCATACGAAAGAATCGGCGGCAGGCCGATCAGCATGCCCAGACAGCCGGCCAGCTTGATGCCGTTGCAAATCATCATCGCGCGCCCTTTGTGCATTGAATCGGCGAACGATCCGGCAAACGGGGCGAGCACAACGTAAGAAATGGTGAAACACCACAGCAACATCGACAAATGCCACTCTGGCGCCAGTTGTACTTTGAGCAAGGCAATGGCGGCAATAAACAGCGCGTTGTCTGCAAGTGCAGAGAGAAATTGAGAGCCCAGGATAATAAAGAAACCGCGATCCATTGCTAATTGCCTGCTGCTTGAGGTGAGGCTTTATACCACGAAAAGAAGCAGCTGCAAGCTTGGTTTTATGCCGCTCTGCAGCAGGCTGGTTCGCGGCGTATAATCGCGCTCTACCGCAATTTTCCCTCCGGTTTGGAAGATGACTCGCCCGATTCAGGCGCTGATCCACGGCGCCGCCTTGCAACACAATTACCATCTCAGTAAAACCATGGCGCCGCGTGCTTTTGTTTGGGCGGTCATCAAGGCCAATGCTTACGGGCATGGCTTGGAAAGGGTCACCAGTGCGCTTGGCGATGCTGATGGTTTTGCCATTTTGGAAATCGAACAGGCGATAGCGCTGCGCGAATCTGGCGAAACAAAGCCGATTTTGCTGCTCGAGGGCGTATTTTCTGCCGATGAGCTGGCGTTGTGCGCGCGCTACAAGCTCAGCATGGCCGTGCATGAGCCCAGACAGCTCGCATGGCTGGAGGCCACCTCTTTGCCCGATCCGGTGCATGTTTCGCTCAAACTCAATACCGGGATGAATCGACTTGGTTTTGTGGCTGAAGACGCCCAGTTATGGTCGGCGCGTCTTCAGGCTTGCCGCAACGTCGCCAGCCTTACTTTAATGATGCATTTCGCCACGGCGGACGAGCCTGCTCGCGGGATCGACTGGCAGTGGTCGCGCTTTACCGCCGCCAATGAAAAGCTTGGATTGCCGGTTTGTGCGGCAAATTCCGCAGCTTTATTCGCCTATCCGCACACGCATGGCGCAGCAGTTCGTCCCGGCATCGTGCTGTATGGCAGCTCCCCCTTTGTCGAGCGTAGCGCCAGCGATTTGGGCTTGAAAGCTGCGATGACTCTGCAATCGAAAATCATCGGCACGCAGGATTTGCAGCCGGGTGACACCGTGGGCTATGGCGCGACCTTTCGCGCGGAAAAACCAATGCGAATCGGCGTGGTGGCTTGTGGTTATGCGGATGGTTACCCGCGCCATGCCCCAACGGGAACGCCGGTCTGGGTTGCCGGACAGCGCACCCGTCTGATTGGCCGTATCTCGATGGACATGCTGACGATTGACCTGACCGGACTGAATGCCGACATCGGCAGCGAGGTTGAATTGTGGGGGCAGAATCTGCCAATCGACGAAGTGGCCGCTGCCGCAGGGACAATTTCTTACGAGCTCATGTGCGCGCTCGCCCCGCGCGTGCCGGTGCGGATGATTTGATCGGGTAGGGCGGAATAAAAAAACCGGCGATGAAGCCGGTTTTTTGTTTTACAGCGTGACTGCGTGCTCGCGCGTGGCGTGGAACACGATCTTGGGCCAGCGCTCCTGGATCAGTTCCAGATTGACGCGGCTGGTGGCCAGATACGCCAAGCTGTCAGCGGCGTCCCGGGCGAGGTTGTTGACCAGCTGCTTTTCGAAGTCCGCCAAAATTTTGGGGTCTTCGCAGCTGACCCAGCGCGCCGTGTAAGTGTTGGTCGATTCAAAAATCGCCTCAACGCCGTATTCATTGGCCAGACGACTGGCGACGACCTCGAACTGCAGCACGCCGACTGCGCCCAGAATCAGATCCGCGCCGTTGAGCGGCTTGAAAACCTGTACCGCACCTTCTTCGCCGAGCTGCTGCAAACCCTTTTGCAATTGCTTGATTTTCAGCGGGTTACGGATGCGCACGATGCGGAACATTTCCGGCGCGAAGTAGGGGATGCCGGTAAACGACAGCGCTTCGCCTTCACTGAAAGAATCGCCGATCTGGATATTGCCGTGGTTGGGCAGGCCGATGATGTCGCCGGCGTAGGCTTCTTCCACCTGTTCGCGGCCTTGCGCCATAAAGGTCACGACCGAATTGGCGGCGATGTCGCGATTCAGGCGCAGGTGTTTGAATTTCATGCCGCGCGTGAATTCGCCCGAACACACGCGCAAGAAAGCAATGCGGTCGCGGTGCTTGGGGTCCATATTCGCCTGAATTTTGAACACAAAAGCCGAGAATTTTTCTTCAGTCGGATTGACCGCGCGGCTGGTCGCATCGCGCTCGCCCGGCGCAGGCGCCCAATCGACCAGCGCGTTCAAAATCTCGCGCACGCCGAAGTTGTTGATCGCCGAGCCGAAGAACACTGGCGTGAGCTCACCGGCGAGGAATTCTTCCAGCACAAAGGGGTGCGATGCGCCTTGGACGAGTTCGAGCTCCATGCGCATCTGTTCGATTTCGAGCGGGAACAGCTCATCCAGACGCGGGTTGTCCAAGCCTTTGATGACTTCATCAACGAGCTGGCCGGCTTTATCTGCGCCGGCGCTAAAGAGCAGCACTTCGTCGCGCAGGATGTGGTACACGCCCCGGAAAGTCTTGCCCATGCCGATCGGCCAAGTCACTGGCGCGCAGCGGATTTTCAGAACCGATTCGACTTCGTCCAGCAATTCCAGGCTGTCGCGCACTTCCCGGTCGTATTTGTTCATGAAGGTGACGATCGGCGTATCGCGCAGACGGCAAACGTTCAGTAATTTGATCGTCTGTTCTTCCACGCCTTTGGCCGCGTCGATCACCATCAAGGCTGAATCGACCGCCGTCAGCACGCGATAGGTGTCTTCCGAAAAGTCCTGGTGGCCGGGGGTGTCGAGCAGGTTGACGACGTGGTCGCGGTAATCGAACTGCATCACCGACGAGGCGACCGAAATGCCGCGCTGCTTTTCGATGTCCATCCAGTCCGAGGTCGCAAACTTGCCGCCCTTCTTGCCTTTCACGGTACCGGCGAGCTGAATCGCGCCCGAGAACAACAGCAGTTTTTCGGTCAGCGTGGTTTTACCAGCGTCGGGGTGGGAAATGATGGCGAAAGTGCGGCGGCGGCCGACTTCCTTGGCAATATCAGGCATGACTCGGTCTTGATTTCAGGAAAGGGGCGATTGTATTGCAAACCGCCGCTTTTCGCGATGGACAGGTGTCAGGCTGTGAACAACGGAGTCTGCGGCGTCTCGATGGGCAATAAGACCGTAAAGACGGCGCCGCCTTCCGGGTGGTTGTTCACTGAGATCAGGCCGTCGTGGTCTTGCATGATCTGCCGGCAGATGGCCAGCCCCAGGCCTGTGCCGCCAGGGTTGTCTTGGCGGGTGCTTTGGATGAATTTATCAAAAATCGCTTCGCGGTCTTCGGCCGCCACGCCAGGGCCGTGGTCGCGCACGGTAAAACCAGCGGCTGGTTTTTCATTGATCGAATCATGCTCGATAAAGCCGATTTCGATCGCGCTCCCGCTCGGGCTGAATTTGATCGCATTGGAAATCAGATTAACGATGACTTGAATCAGACGGCTGCGATCATAGTTCAGCGTGATTTGCGCAGTCTGTTCGTCGATTTCGATATGCAGCTCTTTGTCCGTGAGCAGCGGGCCCAGTTCCACAATGGCCGCGCGGATCGTACTTTGCAGGCGATGGCGCGACTTGCTGTAGTTCATCTTGTTCGCTTCCAGCCGCGACATATCGAGTAGATCATTGAGCAATACCAGTAATCGGTTACCGCTGGCGCGGATGCGCTCGAAATAGCGTTGAATATTGGCTTCGTCGGTCTTGCCAAGCTTATCGATCCCCATTTCCGAGAAAGACAGAATGGAATGCATCGGCGTGCGCAATTCATGCGACATATTGGCCAGAAATACCGATTTCGACACATTGGCCGCTTCTGCGGCTTCTTTGGCGCGCACCAAATTGTGTTCGATTTCCTTGAGTTTGCCGATGTCGGTCAGGAATACAAAGTAATACTCGGTTTGCCCCTGATCGTTATTGATGGGGCCGCAGTTGGCAAGAAAGGTGTGCGCTTGCCCGTCTTGAGCCGGCAAAGTGATTTCTTCAATGTGCGCGCTGGCCAAGCTGCCGTTTGGCGTATTTGGAAAAAGTCGCCAAGCCTCGTCACCCAAGCGCGCCTGCGGAGGGTGGCCGAGCATGTCCTCACGGGAATAACCCAATAGCTGACAAAGCGCCCGGTTGGTGTCGACAATGAGGCCATTCATGTCAACCAGCAAGAAACCATCGGCCGTGGTATCGATGATGGTGCGTTTGAGCCGTTCCGACTGGCGCAGCGCCTGAGCGCCGATGCGTTGGGTGGTGATGTCCTCGATAATCGAAATGACCCCACGGTCGGGATCATCCGGATCAAGCGCTTTAATGAACATCATGGCCCAGAAGCTGCTTTGATCGGCGCGCTGCAATTCAATTTCGCAGTGATAAATGCCGCGATTTGCAATGATTTGCGCTCGAATATGCGGTTGCATCTCTGCGTAGCGGCCGGGTGAACCATACAGCAGGTATTCGGGTTGCCCAAGCGCAGCGGCTGCATCGAAACCGAAAAGCGATTCAAAGGCCGGATTGGTCAGCCGCATGGTGCCGGCCACGCTCAGCACGATGGCGAGCGGGCTGGCGTCGAGCACGGTGCGCGTTTCGGCTGTTCGCTCTTCCACCAGATCTTGCAAATGGTCGCGATGGCGGCGCAGTTCGTATTCCGCTTCACGCCGCTCGCTGATATCGCGCGCGGTGATCGAAATATATTCTTCATCGCGGTATTGGATATGGCTGAGCGTCAGCTCCACCGGAACCGAATGTTGATTAGCTTGTTTGAGGTGAGATTCGGTTTGTAGTTTGCCGTTTTGGCGTAACGTTTCACAAAATTGATGCCATTCTGGCGCGGATAGCAAAAAAAGCTCGGTGATGCGGCAATGGATGGCCTCGCTGAGCGATAAGCCCGAGGTGCGCGCAAAACTGTGATTGATGTAGCGCAATTCTCCGGATGGCGTGCACCACAACACCATATCGGGCGCTTCATCGACAGTAAATTGCGTCAGATGTAATTGGGATTCCACCGCCTCCATGCGTTCGATCTGCTGGAAAAGCAGATAAACCAGTACAGAGATCAGCAAGGTCAGTAAAACAGCAATCGCGATCCGATTGAAAGTGCCTTGTCTGAATTGGCTGAAAATAACCGTTTCATCCGCAGAAACGCGCACCATGATCGGCAGTTTGCCCTGATTGGGCAAAAAGAGTTCAAACCGGGTATCCCCGTCCAAATTCAGAAAATCGCCGCCAGTGGCAATGCTGGCTTTTCGAAGGGCGTCGTCAAATCGTGCGGGGTTTTTCTCACGCAGATTGACCCCCATCAGGGTTTTGTCGAAAGGGTAATTCAGCAGAACCGCGCCGTCGTTGCGCAATAATTGGATTCGGGTGCCGCGCGCGAGCTTGAGCGTGTCATAGAACTGCAGAAAATAAACCGGCTCCACGCCAGAAAGAAGAATGCCGCCAAATTCACCATTGCTTTGATTGATGCGCTGCGTAACCGGAATCAACCATTGCCCGTCGGTGCGGCTGATGACAGGAACATCAATCAGGGGGCGTAAATCAGTTTGGTGGCGGTGGTAGCTGTAATAGCTCCGGTCGGAAAGGCTGATGGTGCGGGTCGGATATTCCAGTCCGTGTGCGCGCAAGACGCCCTGTGCATCAATGGCGATAATCCCGCGAATCTGGGGCGTGAGCTGGATTTTTTCCTTGAGCGTTTGATGGGTTGTGCGCTCATTGATATGCGCCATGCCGCCGAGGCGGTTGAGATCCTCGGCGATGTTTTGCATGGCTTGTTCCACGGAGGCAAAAGAGCGCACCGTGTGTTCATCGAGCGAATGCGCCAGCGAAATCGTGCTGTCACGAAAAGCATTCAGGGTTTGCTGATAATCGGCGCGCGTGTTCCATAGCGTGGTCAGGATAATCACCAGCAAGCTGACGACATAAAAAAACAGCAGTGCGCGCCGCAGCGAATAAAGCGTGGGTGCTTGATTCTTTCGGCTAAACCACTGTCGCCATGCTTGGGTCATGTTTGTTTGGCTTCCAATTCTTCCCAGCGCTCAAGTTTTTCCAGCAATAGCGCGTCAATGGCCTCGATTCTAGCCTGCATTTCGCGCGCCTTGAGCGGCGCTTCTTTATAAAGACCAGGATCGAGCAATCCTTGTTGCAAATCCGCCAATTCTTGTTCCAGCTTTTCAATTTCGCCCGGCAGATTTTCCAGTTCGCGCTCTTCTTTGAAGCTCAGCTTGGCCTTGCGGTTTTTCTCGATGGCTTTCTTTTCCGGCGCGGCGGCTGCGGTTTTCTTTTCTGCCGTTTGGTTCGCCATCATGCGCGTGCGCGCCGTGATCCAATCCTGATACCCCCCGGCGTTTTCATAGATTTTGCCATCACCATCAAAAGCGATGACTTGGGTGACCACGTTATCCAGAAATTCGCGGTCATGGCTGACCAGAAAGACCGTGCCGGGATAATCAGCCAGCAATTGCTCCAGCAATTCCAGCGTGTCGATATCCAGATCGTTGGTCGGTTCATCGAGCACCAGCACATTGGCCGGACGGGTAAAAAGACGCGCCAGCAAGAGCCGGTTGCGCTCGCCGCCCGAGAGCGATTTCACTGGGCTGCGCGCGCGCTCGGCCGGAAAGAGAAACTCTTCCAGATAACCCATCACATGTTTGCGTGTGTTGCCGATCACCACATATTCATCGCCTTGATTGACCATGTCGACCACGGTGGCTTCTTCGTCGAGCTGTTCGCGGAATTGATCGAAATAAGCGATCTGCAGATTGGTGCCGCGTTTGATCGTGCCGCTATCGGCTTCCAGATCGCCGAGGATCATCTTGAGTAAAGTGGTTTTGCCTGCGCCATTGGGGCCGATCAAGCCAATGCGGTCGCCCCGCAATAGACGGGTGGTGTAATCCTTGATCAGCACCTTGTCGCCATAGGCTTTGTTGACGTGCTCCAGTTCGGCGACGAGCTTGCCAGAGCGCTCGCCCGCATCGAGGTTGAAGTTGACGTTGCCCACCCGCTCGCGACGAGCGGAACGGTCGCGGCGCAGTTGTTCCAGTCGGCGCACCCGGCCTTCATTGCGCGTGCGGCGCGCTTCCACCCCTTTGCGAATCCAGACTTCTTCTTGCGCCAGAAACTTGTCGAACTTGCGGTTGACCACGTCTTCTTGCGCCAGTTGCTCGGCCTTGCGTTCCTGATACTGGCTGAAATTGCCGGGGAAAGAGGTGAGCTTGCCGCGATCCAGTTCAATGATGCGGGTCGATACATTGTCGAGAAAACGGCGGTCGTGGGTGATGAACAATACGCTGCCCGAAAAATTGTTCAGCAGACCTTCCAGCCATTCAATCGCGCTGACATCCAGATGGTTGGTTGGCTCATCCAGTAGCAAAAGTTGCGGTTCGGAGACCAGCGCGCGCGCCAGCGCCACCCGTTTTTTCCAGCCCCCGGAGAGTGCCGAGACTTGCGTGTCGGCGGGCAGGTTGAGGTTGGACAAGGTCGATGCGATCAGCGAGTCGAGTCGCCAGCCATCGCGCGCTTCCAGTTCGTGCTGCAAGTGGGTTAAGCGCGCCAGACTGGCTTCGCTGTCATCAAGGCTTTGCACCGCGTGATGGTAGTCGACCAAGAGCTGGCGCACTTCGCCCAAGCCTTCGGCCACCGCTTCAAAAATGGTGTGCTGCGGATCCAGGCTGGGTTCTTGCGGTACGAAGGCGACCCGCGCATCGTCCAAAATGCGGATTCCGCCGTCGTCCAGGCGGCTGACGCCGGCGATGGCTTTGAGCAAGGACGATTTACCTGCGCCATTGCGGCCGATCAGGCCGACGCGCTCTCCCGGCTCAACGGTAAAAGAGGCGGC
>CAXYUI010000038.1:0-10112 GCA_964291975.1 uncultured Formivibrio sp.
GCGCACCTGCTGGGGCGATTGGTCGAAGAAAAACGAAAGCTATCCGAATTGAATGCTTCGTTGGAGCAACAAGTTACCCAGCGTACTCGCATGCTGGAAGAGGCGAATGAGCATCTGGTCGAAACTCTGGCTGAGCGCCACGAGCTGATTAATAAGCTCGAAGCGCTGGCCCGTACCGATCCTTTAACCGGACTCCCCAATCGGCGCGCTTTTTTTGAACGCGCCGAGATCGAAATCCATCGCGTGGAACGGCATGGCACATCACTGAACCTGATCGCGATCGATATCGACTATTTCAAGAAAATTAACGATCGCTATGGTCACGATGGAGGCGATCAGGTTCTGCGCGCGTTCGCCAAAACCAGCCATACCCTGTTGCGCGATGTCGATCTGCTGGCTCGCTTGGGCGGGGAGGAGTTTATTGCGCTCTTGCCGGAAACCCGGCCGGATGCCGCTTTTATGGTGGCAGAGCGCTTACGTCAGGGCTTGGCCGCGCTGCGGATCAGTCATCAACATGAAGAAATTTGCTTTACCGTGAGCCTGGGTGTTGCTGAATTTCATCCGGGTGAAGCGCTTAAAACCTGGCTGGCGCGTGCTGATGCGGCGTTGTATGAGGCCAAAAACGCGGGTCGTAATCAGACCAAGGTGGCGGGGAGTAGGTCAGCTTGATTGGCTGGCGCCGGCCAGGCTCGGATGATCGCGCTGTGGGCGATCCAGATAATAGCCTTGCACCTGGTCGATCCCCAGTTCGCCCAGCATATTGAAAATTTGCTCGTTTTCCACGAATTCTGCGATGGTGGTTTTGCCCATATCGCGCGCCATGGCCACCATGCCGCGCACAAAAATCTGGCTGTCGCGGTCATTGGGCAGGTCGCGGATAAAGAGACCGTCAATCTTGAGAACATCCGCTTTGAGCTGTTTCAAATAAGCGAACGAAGCAAAGCCATTACCAAAGTCATCCAGACAAACCGTGCAGCCGGTAGCGCGCAATGCATCAATAAAGCGCTGCGCATCACGCATGTCAGAAACTGCGGAAGTCTCGGTCAATTCGACCAAGAGCCGGTGCGGCGCGACGCGGTTGCGCATCAACAGGCGATTGATGAATTCTGGCAGCTCAGGCTCATCGAGCGAGCGTCCGGAAATATTAACTGCAATCGATGGAATGCCGGGGTTTTTGCCGAGCAACTCAATGGCGCGCGTGATAACCCAGCGGTCAATTTCGATGATCTTGCCGGTGCTTTCAGCGTGCGGAATGAAGTTGCCGGGATAGATGATGCCGCCAGGGGTACGGGTATCTTTCATGCGCAGTAGCGCTTCCAGATGAGCCAAGCTCTTGTCGCGCCAATGGTAAATGCCCTGGAAGTGCAGTTCGAAACCATTGTTTTCCAAGGCTTCGACAATGCGTTCTTTCCAGCTCATTCGGACGATGGCGTGCTTGGAAATATCGGCGTCAGGATGGTACATGCGCCAGGTCGACTTGCCGGCGGCTTTGGCCTGATACATGGCTGAATCCGCGTGGGCGACCAGTTCTGCTGCGCTGGCGGCATGCTGCGGATACATGGCGACGCCCACGCTGGTGGAGGGGCGCAATACGTGCCCGCCAGCACCGAACTGGATTTGCGATACCGTAGCCACAATCCGCTCGGCCAGCTTGGAAATTTCAAACTCATTGCAATCGGGCGCCAGGACGGCGAACTCATCGCCGCCAAGCCGCGCCAACACTTCATGACGCCGGACTTGGCCACCGATTTCGTGGGCGATCGTTTCAAGCAAGCGATCGCCGATATCATGACCGAAGGTGTCATTGACGTGCTTGAACTCATCCAGATCGAAAAAGATCAGCGCCACGGTGGATTGGCGACGTTCGGCTTCGCTGGCCATGCGCTCCAGTTCCTGCTGGAAACGGTGCCGGTTATACAGGCCAGTCAGGGCATCGCGTTCGGCCAGATTAATCATGCGTTCGGTCAGTAAATGGGTTTGTGTGACATCCTCGTAAACCCACATGCGGCCATTGGTCTGGCCTTTTTGATCGAGCACGCGATAACAGTGCTGAGTGACTACTCGCCCGTCATTCATACTGATTTCGCCGTAATCGCTGCGCTCTTCGGTGTGCAGTAACTCTTCGAGATAGCAGGCCATCAGTTCATCGACGGTGGGGCGATTTTCAGCTTGCTGCAGGATTTGGCCGATTGGGCGACCCACTAGGGTTGATGTCGCCGGCAAACCCCACAGTTCGGCGAAAGCCGGATTATGGAACACGACGCGGTTGTCGTTATCAACAAAGAGCACGCCAAAGCGCATGGCCGAGAGCAGCGCATTCAGGCGCGCGCGCTCCGTTTCGGCGCGGGTGAAATGGCTTTCTCCCAACATCTGCATTTGCCGAAGCTCCATCACGGCTTTACGCAGCGCCAGTCGGTCTTCTTTCAGTTCGGAATTGTCGCGCAGGCTGGCGCGCAGCCCCAAATGGCGGCCATGCCGGTCGTAGATCGGTTGCCAGGCGCAAGAAGCCCAGAACAAGCCGCCATCGCGGCGCACAGCGCGAAATTCATAATCTTGGGTCGAAGTGCGATCGTTTAAGGCTTTTTTCAGATCCGCAGCAATGCGCGAGCGCTCTTCCGGTAAAGCCAGCGGCAGCGGAAAATCACGCAGCAACAAGCACTCGTTGACCGAATAGCCGGTCAGTCGCTCGATCGAGGCATTCGCCCAAACCAGCTTGCCTTCTGGGTCCAGCCACAGTTCGCCGTTATGGGTGTAATCGGCGATGGCATGAAATTGTTCTTCATTGCGGGTGATCGCATCGATGCGCTCCTTGATCGCCAGCGACATTTCATTGAAGCGTCGCGTCAGATGAGCAACTTCATCGTGGCCTTCGGGTTCGGGCAGGATTTCAACCACCCCCTCGCTGGCTAGCCGGGTCGCCTCGATCAGCCGGCTCATCCGGCGCGCCAGCCATAGACTCAGCAAGGACAAGGCAATCAGCGTGGTGACCATGCCGGCGATCAGGGTGATGCTGCCCTGCCAGAGTAATTTGCTGGCTGAGCGCTGCAAGGCTTCTGTCGAAACCCCAAAGCGCAGCTCGCCCAGTTTCTCGCTGCCCAAACTCAACTCGGTTCGGGCGTTGACCAAGACCGGAATTTTATCGGGGAAGGGATCTGGGTCGATCGGGGGTAAGGATTGCGCCAAATCCCAGCCGCGCGCTGCCAATACCCGCCCTTTATTGTCGATCAACACCAAATAATCGATCCCTTCCGGGGCGCGAATGCTTTCGAGCAAATCAGCGGCTTGCGCGATATCGCCATTGGCGAGCGGTGGGGCGAAGGTGATATTGAGGATGCGGGATAATTCGCTGATGCGGACTTCGGTTGCGTTGCGTGCCGTTTCATCCCAGATGCGTGCCGTATTGACGAGCAAAGTCGCCAGCATCAAGCCCTGAATGAGCAGACTGGCCAAGATCAGGCGCGCGCGCCAAGAGATAAAAATCGGTAAACGCGACAAAAAGTATCCTGTGCTTGGGATGATTTCAGACGGCTGCTGTTGGCAGTATGTCAGCAATATCGAATAAAGATAACCGATAAGCGAATCCACAGGCCAATTGGCCACATAAAAGACAACGAGAATGCGACAAGCCCGGGTGGTGCGGATTTTATTGCCTAATTTTTAATCAGGTAGTACAATCCGCCCCCCATAAACCCGGATGTCTGTATTGCCATGCAAATCGGCCCCTATCCCCTTGCCAACAAGTTGATTGTGGCGCCCATGGCTGGGGTGACGGACAGACCGTTTCGCATGTTGTGCAAGCGCTTTGGCGCCGGGCACGCGGTTTCCGAAATGATTACGTCCGACCAAAGTCTGCGTCAGACCCGCAAGACCCTGCGCCGGGCAGATTTTACGGGCGAGCTCGCGCCGATTTCGGTGCAGATCGTCGGTTCTGATCCGGCCGAACTGGCCGCTGCGGCGCGCAATAATGTCGCGCATGGCGCGCAAATCATCGACATCAATATGGGTTGTCCGGTCAAAAAGGTTTGCAACAAACTGGCTGGCTCTGCGCTCTTGCAGGATGAAGCTTTGGTGGCGCGGATTCTGGAAGCAGTGGTGGGCGCGGTCGATGTGCCGGTCACGCTGAAGACCCGCTTGGGTTTTGCCAATGGCCAGGAAAACATCTTGCGCGTGGCGCAAATTGCCGAAGATGCCGGCATCGCCGCGCTGGCCATTCATGGGCGCACCCGCGAAGAGATGTATCACGGCCAAGCGCGCCATGCGCTGATCGGCGAAGTGAAACGCAGTGTAAAGATTCCGGTGATCGCCAATGGCGATATTAATAGTCCGCAAAAGGCCAAAGCCGTGCTCGAGGAAACCGGCGCGGACGGCATCATGATCGGTCGCGCCGCGCAGGGACGACCCTGGATTTTCCGCGAGATTACGCATTATCTGGCGACCGGCGAAACCCTGCCGCAACCCGAAGTGGCTGAAATTGACGCGGTGCTCGGTGAGCATTTGCAGGCCTTGTACGATTTTTACGGCGAATACTCGGGTTGCCGCATCGCGCGCAAGCATATCGCCTGGACGACCGCCGGCTTGCCCGGCAGCAACGAATTCCGTCAGCGCATGTATGCGCTGGACAGCACGACCGCCCAGTTCGAGGCGACGCGCGCTTTTTTTGCCGGCTTGGCCGCGCATTCGGAACGGCTCGAATATCAAAAACAATAAAACAGAGAGGAAACGCATGAACCACTCGCAAGACGAGGTCGCCGCCGCCATCAAGGGCGCGCTGGCGCAGTATTTTGCCGATCTGGACGGCGAAGCCCCGTGCGCCTTGTACGACATGGTGTTGTCGCGCGTCGAAAAACCGCTCTTGGAAGTGGTGTTGGAGCGCGTCGAGGGGAACCAGACCCGCGCTGCGGACATGCTGGGCATTAACCGCAACACCCTGCGCAAGAAGCTGCAAACCTACGGGATGCTGTAGTCCGAGGCTAACAATTTAGCCCTCACCCCAACCCTCTCCCGCATGCGGGAGAGGGAGCGAGCCCCGGCGTATCCCGCTGGGGCTGATTTGAAACCCCTCGCCCGCTGGCGGGAGAGGGGCTGGGGAGAGGGGGATTCAATTTCAATCAACAGGAAGATGTAATGAGCAAGATTACCCGCGCACTCATCAGCGTTTCCGACAAGACCGGCATCGTTGAATTTGCCCAGGCGCTCGCCGACATGGGCGTTGAGATCCTTTCCACCGGCGGCACCGCCAAGCTGCTGGCCGAAAAGAAGATTCCGGTGATCGAAGTGGCCGATTACACCGGCTTTCCGGAAATGCTGGACGGCCGCGTCAAGACCCTGCATCCGAAGATCCACGGCGGTATTCTGGGTCGGCGCGATCTGCCCAGCCATGTGGCCAAGATGGCCGAGCACGGCATCGGCAACATCGACCTCGTTTGCGTGAATCTCTACCCGTTTGAAGCCACCATCGCCAAACCCGATTGCAGCTTTGAAGATGCGATCGAAAACATCGACATCGGCGGCCCGGCCATGGTGCGCTCGGCGGCCAAGAACCACGCCCACGTCGCCATCGTCACCGACGCGTGCGACTACGCGCCGCTGATCGCTGAAATGAAAGCCAACGCCGGCGCGCTGACCACGGGCACTCGTCTGGGTCTGGCCAAAAAAGCTTTCAGCCACACCGCCGCCTACGATGGCGCGATCTCCAACTACCTGACCGCACTGTCTGAGAACGGTGAAAAGCAGGCTTACCCGCAGCGCCTCAACCTGCAATTTGTCAAGGTGCAGGACATGCGCTACGGCGAAAATCCGCATCAGTCCGCCGCCTTCTACCGCGATCTCGACCCGGCTGCGGGCAGCTTGTCCTCCTACAAGCAGTATCAGGGCAAGGAGCTTTCCTACAACAATATCGCCGATTCGGATGCAGCCTGGGAATGCGTGAAGCAGTTCTCTGAACCTGCTTGCGTGATCGTCAAACACGCCAACCCGTGCGGCGTGGCTGTGGCCGGCAATCCTTACGATGCCTATCGTCTGGCGCTGGCGACTGATACGACTTCCGCTTTTGGCGGCATCATCGCTTTCAATAAGGTGGTTGATGAAGAAACCATCGAAGCGGTGGCCAAGCAGTTCCTCGAAGTGCTGATCGCTCCGGGCTATACCGAGGGCGCGCTGGCGCTGCTTTCCAAGAAGCAAAACGTGCGCGTGCTCGAAGTCGCGGTCGAACAGGGCTTTAACCGCTTTGACGTCAAGCGCGTCGGCGGCGGTCTCCTGGTGCAAACCCCGGACAACCACACGCTCACCTTGGCCGATCTGAAGGTCGTGACGCAAATGCAGCCGACCCAATCGCAACTGCAAGACCTGCTGTTTGCCTGGAATGTCGCCAAGTATGTGAAATCGAACGCCATCGTGTTCTGCGGCAAGGGCCAGACCCTCGGCATCGGCGCCGGCCAGATGAGCCGCGTGGATTCGACCAAGATCGCTGCGATTAAAGCCAAGAATGCAGGTCTGGATCTGCGCGGTTCGGTTTGCGCGTCCGATGCCTTCTTCCCGTTCCGCGACGGTGTGGATGTGATTGCCGAAAACGGCGTTTCCGCCATCATCCAGCCGGGCGGCTCGATGCGCGATGAAGAAGTCATCGCCGCCGCCGACGAACACGGTATCGCGATGGTCGTCACCGGCGTGCGCCACTTCAGGCATTAAGCGGCGGTGAGGCGTGAGGTGTAAGGTGTCAGGGGTAAAATCCGAAACCTTGCACCTTTTCCCATTCTGATTATTCCGGTGAGAGGTGGCAGGTTTTGCGCCTCACCCCTCACCCCTAACTCCTCACACGGGGTCCACATGAATATTCTTGTCATCGGTTCCGGCGGTCGCGAACATGCGCTTGCGTGGAAAATCCTGCAATCGCCCAAGTCCGCCAAGGTATTTGTCGCGCCGGGCAACGCCGGCACGGCGCTTGAGCCGGGGCTGACCAACGTCGACATCACGGCGATCCCGGAACTCATCGAATTTGTGAAGCGCGAAAATATCGCGCTGACCGTGGTCGGCCCGGAAGCGCCGCTCTCGCAAGGTGTGGTCGATGCTTTCCGCGCGGAAGGTCTGAAGATTTTCGGCCCGACTCGCGCCGCCGCTCAGCTCGAATGGTCCAAGGGTTTTGCCAAGGATTTTCTGGCCAAGCACGGCATTCCGACCGCCAAGTACCAGACTTTTTCCGACGCCAAGCTCGCGCATGACTACATCGCCGCCAACGGCGCGCCGATCGTGATCAAGGCCGATGGCCTGGCTGCCGGCAAGGGCGTGATCGTGGCGATGACGCTCGACGAAGCCCACGCCGCGATTGACGACATGCTCGAAGGCAACCGCTTTGGCGATGCCGGCGCGCGTGTCGTGATCGAAGAGTTTCTGGGTGGCGAAGAGGCCAGCTTTATCGTGATGGTCGACGGCAAGAATGTGCTGTCGATGGCCACGAGCCAGGATCACAAGCGTCTTTTGGATGCGGATCAAGGCCCGAACACCGGCGGCATGGGCGCGTACAGCCCGGCGCCGGTGGTCACGCCGGATGTGCATGCGCGGGTGATGCGTGAAATCATTCGCCCAACCGTGGATGGCATGGCCAAAGACGGCACGGTCTACACGGGCTTTTTGTATGCCGGCCTGATGATCGACACCGAAGGCAACCCCAAAGTCATTGAATTCAACTGCCGCTTTGGCGATCCGGAAACCCAGCCCATCATGCTGCGGCTCAAGTCCGACTTTGTCGAACTGCTCGAAGCCGGGGTGGAAGGGCGTCTCGATCAGGTGGATGCCGAATGGGATAGGCGCGTCGCGCTCGGTGTGGTGATGGCGGCGGCCAACTATCCGGAAACGCCAAGAAAGGGCGATGTCATCAGCGGTTTGCCGGGCAAGCTGGAAAATGGTCACGTTTTCCATGCCGGCACCACGCTCAATGCCGAAGGCAAGCCGGTGACGGCAGGCGGGCGCGTGCTGTGCGTGACGGCGTTTGGCGAAAACTTCAAGACCGCGCAAAAAAGTGCCTACGACATCCTCGCTGGCATTCATTTCGACGGCATGCAGTTCCGGAGCGACATCGGCTGGCGCGCGATCAGTCGATAAGAACGATCAGTCGATAAGAAAAAAGGGGGCGAAGCCCCCTTTTTTTGATTACAGCGTTTTGAGTTTGCCGTAGAAATCGGCCAGCGAGCGATAACCTTTCTTGGCCATCAAGGCTTCCAGCTCTTCGGTCAGGCGCGCGAAGATCGCCGGACCTTGTTCATGCAAGGCGGTTCCGACCTGCACCAGCGCGGCGCCGGCCAGAATGTGCTGGAATACCTGCTCCCCTGTCTTTACGCCACCGCAGCCGATCACCTTCTTGTCCGGGCAGCGCCGATAGAATGCGTTCACGTTAGCGAGCGCGGTCGGCAGCACATAATCGCCGCCAATGCCGCCAAAACCATCTTTAGGCTTAATCAGCACCGTTTCGGTTTCGGTGTCGATGACCAGCGCGTTGCCGATCGAGTTGATGCAGGTCACAAAGGCAACTTGTGGGTATTTGTTGAGGATGGCGGCCGCTTCGTCGAAGTGGGCGATATCGAAGTACGGCGGCATTTTTACGCCGAAGGGGCGATCGTATTCGGCGCAGACGGCGGCGAGCATTTCGTCCATGGCGGCGAAGTCGTAGGCGATTTGCGGCTTGCCCGGTACATTCGGGCAGGACAGGTTGAGTTCCAGAATGGCGGGCGTGGCGGCATCGCGGATCGCGCGCACCATGGCCAGATTGTCGGCGAGCGAAAGACCGGCCACCGACATAAAGAGCGGCTTGCTGCTGTAATCATGCTGGCGCGCGTAATCGAGGTAATAGCGGTAGCCCAGATTCGGCAGACCCATCGAATTGATGCTGCCTAGCGGGGTGGAGCGATAACGCGGCTCCGGATTGCCTGCGCGCTGTTCCAGGGTGCAGCTCTTGGTCACATAGGCGCCCGCGGCGCTTTGCTTGAGATCGTCCAGATCGGGCGCGTCATAGCACCAGACGCCCGAGGCGTTCATCAGCGGATTGGCAAAAGACTGGCCGAGGAAGGTGGTGGCAAGGGTCATGGCGCGTATTCCGGAAAAAGCGTGCATTTTACCGGAGCTGGCTCTTGCTCGCCCGTCCACTTACCCCAAAGCCGTAAGATTACCGTGCGACAACCGCCGCCAATCTTTTCTGACCGGTGAGCTTTTCAGCGTAAGCCAGTGCGACCGCGCGGTTGGCGAACGGCCCCAAGCGCACGCGGAACAAGGATCCGGCCTGCTGCAAGAGCAAGCGGTTTGCATCGTCGTCCAGTTCACGCGCGACATGGGCAATGAACTGGTCGGCATTCTCGTGACTGGAAAAGGCAGCCAACTGCAAGTAAACCTCGCTGCCTTTCAAATTGGGGGCGGTGATGGGTAGACGCTGCGATTCGGTCGGACGCGGCGTTGGCAAGACGGCAAGCGGGCGTGGCGCGGCGGCGATGGCTTCGTCGGGACGCAAGCTGCGCACCGTGACTTCGGCACGGCCTTGCTCGGCGTAACCGAGTCGGCAGGCGGCCAGGAAAGAAAGATCAATCTCGCGGCCTTTCAGGAAAGGACCGCGATCGTTGACGCGCACAACCACGCTGCGACCGTTTTTCACATTGGTGACTTGGACGTAGCTCGGAATCGGCAGGGTCGGATGCGCCGCTGTCATGGCGAACATGTCGTAGACCTCGCCGCTGGATGTCTTCTGGCCGTGGAACTTGCGACCATACCATGAGGCCATGCCGCGTTTTTCGTAATCGCCCACCGTGCGACGCGGCGTGAAATTCAGGCCGAGCACCGAATACGGACTGTTGGCAAAGCGATGCAGCGGCTCCGGACGCGGTTGCGCATCGGGAACGAAATCCAGCCCCTCGGGAAGTTGCTGTGGGCCGTCATCCTTGTAGAAACCGCCATTGGCGCGCGGGGTGTAGCTGCAAGGGTAAGGGCTGGCGACGCGCTCCGTTGTGGTCGGTGCGGCAGTCGGCTTGGGTGTCTCTGCGCTCGGCGCGGGTTTGGTGGCTTGGGTGGGCTCGGGCGAAGACGCGGGCGGGGTGACGCAGGCCGTCAATACAGCAGCGGGCAGGCTGATCGCG
>CAXYUI010000039.1:0-10102 GCA_964291975.1 uncultured Formivibrio sp.
GCGCCATGACCGAATCCGAATTCCTTGATCTGACTGACCGCATCTTCGCGCAAATCGAAGCCGCGCTCGATGGCAGCGATGTCGAACCTTTGTTGTCAGGCAATGTGCTCGAACTCGAATGCGAAGACGGCAGCAAGATCATCGTGAACCGCCACGCCGCCATGCAAGAACTGTGGATTGCCGCCAAATCGGGCGGCTATCACTATCGCCTGCAAGAGGGCGTGTGGACCAATACGCGCGGCGAAGGCGAATTCTTTGCCGATCTCTCGGCAGCGATCCGCGCGCAAAGCGGTGAAGCGGTGAACTTTGGCTGATTTGGCTTTACTGGCCGGACTCTTCGCCTCGGCCTTTGTGTCGGCCACCATTTTGCCCGGCAATTCCGAAGCCGCGCTGGCCGCCCTCTTGCATTTTCGCCCCGAACTGCTGATCTGGGCAGTGCTGCTGGCCACGCTGGGCAACACCTTGGGCGGGCTGACCACCGTGTGGCTGGCGCGCCGCCTGCCCGATCCACCCGACGGTCGAGTGGTGCGCTGGGCGCGGCGTTTTGGCGTGGGCAGTCTGGCACTCTCTTGGCTGCCGGTGGTGGGCGATGGACTGTGCGCACTGGCGGGCTGGCTACGCTGGCCTTGGGGGCCGGTGCTGTTCTGGATTTTGCTGGGCAAGGCGCTGCGCTATATCGTGCTGGCCGCGATCGTGATCGGCGCGCTCCCAGCCTTGGAGACTTGATCGTGTCCGGATTCACTCGTAAAACCTGCGCGCTGGCGCTCGCTATCGCACTCGCCCTGCAACCGCTGGCCGCTTCCGACCTCCCCGCTTTGGGCGATGTAGCGCAAGCCGGGCTGACGCCCGCGCAAGAACGCGAAATCGGCGAAGAAGGCATGAAAGAATTGCGGCGCGCCAATGCGCTGGTCGACGATCCCGAAGTCGTGGCCTTTATCAACCGCATGGGAGCAAGGCTGGTCGAAGCCGCGCGCATCACCGACGTGCGCTTCACTTTCTTTCCGGTCAAAGACGCCTCGGTCAACGCGTTCGCCATGCCCGGCGGTTATATCGGCGTGCACACCGGGCTGATCGTGATGACCCAGCACGAATCGGAACTGGCCAGCGTACTCGCTCACGAAATCGCCCACGTTTCGCAAAATCATCTGGCGCGGATGCTGAACAAGACCAGCGAAAGCCCTTGGGTTTCGCTGGCGTCCATCGCCCTGGCGATTCTGGCCGTGCAAGCGGGTCGTGGTGATGCGGCCAATGCTGCGCTGATGGCGGGCGCCGGCTACAACATCCAGCGCCAGCTCGATTTCACTTACGAATTCGAGCAGGAAGCCGATCGCATCGGCATGCAGATTTTGCTGAACTCCGGTTACGACGCAGCGGCGATGCCGGTGTTTTTTGAGCGCCTGCACAAGCACAACCGTCTTAATGAATCGAACGCGCCGGAATTTCTGCGCACCCACCCGGTCACCTTCAAACGCATTGCCGATGCGCAAGAGCGGCTAAATGGATTGGGCTACCGACAAATCCCCGATTCAGCCGATTTTCTGTTTGTGCGGGAAAAAGTGCGCGTCATGCAAATGAATGCGGCCGACGCGGTGCGCTTTTACCGAGACGCACTGGCCGCCAAACGTTATGCCAACGAAGCGGCTTACCGCTACGGGCTGGCGCAAGCGCTGTTCGAAAACGAACAATATGCCCAAGCCCAAGCTGCACTGGCTGATGCGCACAAGACTTTTGGCCTGTACCGCTCGCATCCGGCGCTGGAATATCTGGCCGGCAGCATCCTGTTGGCGCAAGGTCGGCATGACGAGGCGCTCAAGGCTTTTGCCCAAGCCAGCCAGCGCTTTCCTTCCAGCCGCGCGCTGGTTTACGGCGAAATCGACGCCATGATCGCAGCCGGTCAACCCAACGCGGCGCTGGCGCAAATCCTCGAAGCTCGCCAGCTCTACGCCAGCGATCCCTGGCTGTTCCAGCGCGAAGCCATCGTGCACGGACAGCAAAACCAGCTTATGGCGCAGCACAAGGCGCAAGGCGAGTATTACGCCGCGCTGCACGAATACCGCGCGGCCATCGAGCAACTGGAAATCGCGCTGCGCCAGCCGGGCAAGGATTTCTATCTGCTCTCGGCCATTGAAGCCCGCTTGCGCGAACTCAAAACTCTGGCCGGCGCAGAAAAACGCGAAGAGCGCTGACCGGTGGGGTGAACCGCCCGCCTCACCCCTGTGCCGGACAAAACTGAAACACCGACGCTTCTTCGCCCGGCCTCACTGATAGCGCAAGGCTTCAATCGGTTTGAGGTTCGCCGCTTTGCGCGCGGGGTAGTAGCCAAAAAAGACGCCAATCGCGGCCGCGACCACAAAGGCCAGCACGATGGGGCCGGCGCTGATCACCACTTGTGCGCCAAAGAAAGTTTGCGCGACCCAAGCGCCGACAACGCCGACCAGCACGCCCACCAGACAGCCGATCAGCGAAATCAGCACGGCTTCGAGCAGGAACTGACCCAGCACATGACGGCGACGCGCGCCAATGGCCATGCGGATGCCGATCTCGCGCGTGCGCTCGGTCACCGAGACCAGCATGATATTCATGATGCCGATGCCGCCCACCACCAGCGAAATCGACGCGATCGCGCCCAGCATGATCGCCATCACCCGGCTGGTTTCGGCCATGGTGTCGGCGACAGCGGTCAGGTTGCGAACCGAAAAATCATCCTCTTCTTCCGCGCTGATCCGGTGTCTTTGCCGCAGCAATTCTTTCATCTGGCGCTCGGCGCTCTCCATCTGTTCCGGCCCGCGCGCTTCGACCATGATGAGGCGCACCGAACCGGCAAAGCGGGTGCCAAAGAGCTTGCGCTGCGCGGTGGTGACCGGAATCAGCGCGGTGTCGTCCTGATCGCGGCCATCCATGCTCTGGCCTTTTTTCGAGAGCACGCCCAGCACCAGATACGGGCTTTCGCGGATGCGGATGGTCTTGCCAACCGGGTCTTCATCGCCAAACAAATTCTCGGCCACGGTCTGACCCAGGATCACCACGCGCGCAGCGCTTTTAAGATCGACCTCGCTGAACGCTTCGCCGGACTGCAAAGGCCAATCACGCACCGAGAGAAAATCGTTGCTGCTGCCGACCACGGTGCAATTCCAGTTATTGCCGCCGTAAACGAGCTGAGCGCTCCCTTGCTGCACCGGCGCGACGGCGGCGACGGAGCTGAGTTCGAGCATGGCCTCGGCATCTTGCAAAGTCAGCGTTGGCGCGCTGCCGCCGCCGCTGCGCACGCCGCCGGCCGCATTGCTGCCCGAGAGCACGATAAAGAGGGTGGCGCCCATGGTGTTGATCGCATCCTCGACGCGCTTTTGCGTGCCGTGGCCAATGGCCAGCATCAAAATCACCGCCCCGACGCCGATCACCATGCCGAGCATGGTCAGAAAAGAACGCAGCCGGTTGCCGTTCATGGCACTCCAAGCTTCGCGCAGCATGGCGCTCATCATGTCGGCATCTCCCGATGGTGGGCGAGTGCAGCCTCGGAAACCGGGCCGTCGTAGGCGATCACGCCGTCAACCAAGCGCACCAGGCGCTGGGCGTACATGGCGATATCGGGCTCGTGCGTGACCAGCACCACCGTCATGCCTTCCTCGCGATTGAGTTGGGTAAACAGATTCATGATTTCAACGCTGGTTCGCGTATCAAGATTGCCGGTCGGCTCGTCGGCCAGAATCAATTGCGGATCGCCAACCAGCGCGCGCGCAATGGCCACCCGCTGCTGCTGGCCGCCGGAAATATGATTGGGCAGACTCAGGGCATAACGCTCGCCGCCCAAGCCCACTTTTTCCAGCATCTGGCGCGCAGCCGCATGACGCTCTACGGTGGGCAGGCCGCGGTACACCAGCGGCAGCGCAACGTTGTCTTGCAAGCTGGTGCGCGACAAAAGATTAAAACCCTGAAACACAAAGCCAATCACGCGGTTGCGCAGGTCGGCGAGCTGATCGCCCCCTTGCGCATCGACGCGCTCGCCCGCCAGCCGGTATTCGCCCGAAGACGGCGTATCAAGGCAGCCGAGGATATTCATAAAGGTCGACTTGCCCGAGCCTGACGGCCCCATGATCGCCACAAATTCGCCCGAATTGATCGTCAGTGAAACGCCGCGCACCGCCGGCACGACGCCCGCCTCGCTTTCGTAGCTTTTGGATAGTTCGCGAATTTCAATCAACGCAGCCATCAGAACATCCGTCCCGGCACGCGCACGGAAGCAGCGCCGTTCTTTTTGTCCGTGGCGACTTCTTCGGTAATCAGCAAATCGCCTTCTTTCAAATCTCCACCCAGAATTTCCGTGTAGCGGCCATCGCTGATGCCCAATTTGACGCGCACGGGCTTGGGTTTGCCGTTTTCCAGCACAAAGACCGTGCTGCCGCCGCGCCCATTGCCGCGCCCTGCGCCTTCCGGACGGCTGGCGGATCGGTTGGCCGGCCGACTGGCTGCGCTGCGCTCCGGGGTGACAGATGGCTTGAAACGCAACGCCGAATTGGACACGCGCAACACGTTTTCGCGGCTCGCCAGTGTGATGTTCACATAGGCCGTCATGCCCGGCAGCAAGGCTTCATCGGGGTTGTTCAGGGAAATGACCACGTTGTAAGTCACCACATTCTGCACCGTGGTCGGATTGAGGCGAATTTCCTTGACCACGCCCTTGAACTCGCGGTTCGAAAAAGCATCCACCCGGAAGGTCGCCGGCATCCCCGCCTTGATCTGGCCGACATCGGCTTCAGAAAAACTTGAATCGATGCGCATCTCACGCAGATCCTGCGCAATCTGAAAGAGCGTCGGTGCCTGCAAGCTGGCGGCCACGGTTTGCCCCGCATCCACCTGACGCGCAATCACGATGCCCGACACCGGCGAATAGATTTTGGTATTGCCGACATTGATGCGATCACGCTGCCGGGCGGCCGTGGTTTGCAACACCGCTGCGCGCGCTGATTGCAAGGCTTGGCGCGATTGATCGAATTCCTGCTTCGAGACGAATTCCTGCTTGAACAGGCTTTCCACGCGCTGGAAGTTACTCTCGGCCAGCGACAAAGTCGCCTGCGCCGAGGCGAGATTGGCTTCGCTTTGCGCGAGCTGCGCACCCAGAAGCTCGTCGTCCAGCTCCATCAAAAGCTGCCCCTTTTTCACCCGCGAATTGAAATCGGCATACAGCGCCTTCACGCGACCGGACACCTGGCTGCCCACGCTGACCAGGGTCACCGGCTGCAAAGTGCCATTGGCCGAAACGGCCTGCACGATATGGCCGGCGCTCACGGGCTGGGTGACATAGTTGGCCGTTTTCGAAGCCTGCTGCGAGCGCCAATACCAGAAACCACCGCCCGCCAGCGCCGCCACCAGCAGCGTAGCAATCACCACTTTCATCTTTTTCATTTTTCCTGCTCCACCGATTGCTGGTTCAGCGCACCGATCGCCTGCGCGAGCGTAAAGCGTGCGATTTGCCAATTGAAACGAGACTGGATTTCCTGCGCGCGCGCGCCATCAAGCTGCGTCTGCGCACTTTGCAGATCGAGATAACTGCCCGCGCCGGCTTCGTAGCGCTTTTTGGCCACTTCCTGCGCGCGCTCGGCAGCAAGCAGCAGATCACGGCTGGCGCGCCAGCTCTGGCTGGTGGTTTGCACCGTATTGCTGGCTCTGACGACTTCCTGCGAAATCGTCAACATCAAGCGATCACGCTCGGCTTCGACCGCAGCGAGGCTGGCCTGCGCCACGCGCGACTGATTGCGCGGAATAAAACCGGAAAAAATCGGAATGCTCAGCTGCACGCCAAAGCTGGTGCTGTGGGTGTTGCTGCCGGGCTGGCTACGCGCCAGATTCTGGTTGGCCGACAACGAAACCGTGGGCGAATCGTTGGCGCGCACTTGTTCGACATTGGCGCGCGCGGCGGCCACCCGCGCCTGCGCCGCTTTCAGATCGGGTCGCTGGCTCAAGGCCTGATCGATCAGCGCTTGCACCGCCGGCGCGCTCTCGGCCTCACTCACCTGCGCCGGGACGAGCTGCACCATCGTTGTCGCCGGCAAACCCATGGCCTGCGCCAATGCAGCTTGCTGATTGCGCACCTCGCCTTCGGTATTGATGCGAGTCAGTACGGCTTGTGAAACCGCCGTCTGCGCCTGCAAGCGATCGAGCGGCGTGGCGCTGCCGGCCTGATAGCGCGCATCGGCCGCCTGCAGATTTTGCCGCGCCTGCGCCTCACTGGTGGTCGCCGATAGCTGCGCGGCCTGTGCGCCTTGCAACTGGTAAAAGGATGAAACCGCGCTCAAAAGCACGGTCTGCGCCGTGGTTTCCTGCGTGGCGAGCACGGCATCCAGCGTGCGCCGCGCCGCTTCTTCCTTCGCATCGCGCGCGCCGCCATCGTAAAGCAGGTAATTCACGGAAGCGCCGGCGGAATATTGATTGCTGCGGGTATCGTCTCTGGCGCTGCCGCCAGCGTACTGCCGGTTCGCGCCCAGATTGGCCGAGACGGTCGGCCAGTACGCGCCGCCGGCAATGTCGACCTGGGCTTCCTGCCCGGCCACATTGGCGCGCGCAACGCGAGTGCTCGGGTTATTGCACAGCGCCAGATCGACCACCTGCGCCAGCGACAAAGCACCATCCGGCAAGGGGCAGGCCGGCTGCGCCCAGACGGGTGCCATCAGAAAAAAAGCCAGTATCGGCAACAGCGGATGAGGTTTCATAAACATTCCGTAAGATTTTTTAGCGTTAACGCAAGCACGCCCTTTGGGTTGACGCATCGCAATAACTTCACTCACCGCGAAACATAACGGTCACGGCAGTGTCACGCCGCAGTCATTTCCCCTGCCTATGCTCGACGCGATCATCCAGCAAGGAGAGTGCGATGCGCGTCACAATTATCGGTAGCGGTTATGTCGGTCTGGTCACCGGCGCTTGTCTGGCCGAATACGGCAATGATGTGCTTTGCCTCGATCTCGATCCAGGCCGGATTCATATCTTGCAATCGGGCGGAGTTCCGATCCACGAACCCGGTCTGGCTGCGCTGATGGCTCGCAATGTCGCGGCCGGCCGGCTGGCTTTTAGCACCGACATCGCCGCTTCGGTCGCGCATGGCGAAATCCAGTTTATCGCGGTGGGCACGCCGCCTGGCGAGGATGGCTCAGCCGATCTGCGCCATGTACTCGCAGCAGCGCGCAATATTGGCCGGTATATGGATGAAGCCAAGGTTGTGGTGAATAAATCCACCGTGCCGGTCGGCACCGCCGATCAGGTTCGCGCCACCTTGCACGAAGCGCTGACGCAGCGCAAACAGACCATGGCTTTCAGCGTAGTCTCGAATCCCGAATTTCTGAAAGAAGGCGCGGCGGTCGATGATTTCATGCGCCCTGACCGCATCGTGATCGGGGCGGATGATGAAATCGGGCGCGAAAAAATGCGCGCGCTGTATGCCCCGCTGGTGCGCAATCACGACCGCATCTTGCACATGGACACCCGTTCGGCCGAACTGACCAAATACGCGGCCAACGCGATGCTGGCGACGCGAATTTCTTTTATGAACGAGCTGGCCAATCTGGCCGAAGACCTCGGCGCGGACATCGAAGCCGTGCGGCGCGGCATTGGTTCCGATCCGCGCATTGGCTACCACTTTCTGTATCCGGGCATCGGCTATGGCGGATCGTGCTTTCCCAAAGATGTGCGCGCCCTCCAGCACACCGCCGCCTGCCATGGCCGCGAACTGGCGATTCTGGCTGCGGTGGAATCAGTGAATGCCGCGCAAAAGCATGTGCTGACCAGCAAGATCATCGCGCGTTATGGCATGGATCTGCATGGCCGGCATTTCGCGCTGTGGGGATTAGCTTTCAAACCGGAAACTGACGATCTGCGCGAAGCGCCCAGCCGGGTAGTGATCGACGATCTGCTCGCGCGCGGCGCCACCGTCAGCGCCTACGATCCGGTGGCGACGATGGCGGCGAAACAACAATGGCAAGAACGCGCCGGGCTGACTTTCGCAAAGAGCGCGCTGGCGGCGCTCGATAACGCCGATGCGCTGGTGATCGTGACCGAATGGAAAGCCTTTCGCAGCCCGGATTTCGGCGCGATGCGTGCGCTGCTCAAAGCCCCGGTGATTTTTGATGGCCGCAATCTTTATGATCCAGCACATCTGGCCGACGCGGGATTTGCCTACTTCCCGGTCGGCCGGGCGCAGCCCGCGCCGCGCCCTTTAAGCCCAGAACCGCATCATTGGGCCGCTTTGACGCCATCCTGACCGTAAAGCGGCGAATACGGGCCATACAGCACGGCGCCATCGCGGCCAGCGCTAAGGAGGCGCTCGCTGGCTTGGCCAGCAATTTTATGACTCGGATCCATCAGCGTGTTCACAATCTGGCGCAAAGCCGCTTCAATCAACAAGCCCAAAAGACCGTTGCCCGAATTGTTGCGGTTTTCCGCATCCGAAGCGGTGGCTGCGCCGGCCCACAAAACCGCGCCGGTTTTCAGGTCGACGAGTTTGGCTTGCACGGTCACCGTGGTCACGCTATCGAACACCACATAGCGCGCGCCGTATTGGCTGATCGTGGCGTAAAGCGCCGCATCCGCGCCGAAAATTTCACGCAGTTTCGCAGGTTTGACGGCATGGATTTCCGGAGGGTTCGCCAGGCCATTCTGGCGGAAAGTTTCATCGACCAAAGCGACCGGGAAAACGTAGTACCCGGCTTCCGCCAGCGGCACGCTCATCTGCGCGTAGACGCTGTAAGTCGCTTTGACCTCAGGGGCATTATTGACCGGTGGCAAAATCAGCACCGAGCGCGGCCGGCTCTGCTTGAACGCGGTGTAGTCGTAAGGCTTGGGCGTGGCGCAAGCGCTCAGCAGCAAGGCCAACAGCAAAAGTCCGATCAGGCGGATCAGTCTCATGGCTTCACCGCCTTCTTCAAAAGGAAATCCATATACGCGCTCGATTCCGGATACAGGGCTTTTTCAGTCCGGAATTGCTGCACCATCTGATCCATCTTGCCTTGGTGCGAATAGAGCAAGCCCAAATGCGCATGAAAACCCGGCGGCGGATTTTTGCCGACGGCGCGCATCTTTTGCAGGTTGGCTTCCAGCGCGATGAGCTGCGCCTCGACGCCGCCCTCGCCCTGGAAATAGGCATAAACCTGCGGCTGATAATCGCCCCACTCATACAGCGCCGGCTTGCTCACGCAGCCAGCGAGGACGATCAACAGCGCCGGCGCAATTTTCTTCATCATTGCGCCGGTTTCCATGCGCCCGACTCAATGCCGCCGACCAGATTGTTGACCGCTTCACGCATGGCCAGATCGAGCACCTTGCCGTTCAGCGTCGAGTCATAACTCGCGGTGCCGCCAAAGCCAATGATTTCGCGATTGGACAATTCATATTCGCCTGCGCCCTGCGCCGAATACACCACTTCGGACGTGGTGATCTTGACCACGTTCAGGCTCACCTTGGCGTAGGCGATCTGCTTTTTGCCCCGACCCAAAAGGCCGAAGAGCTGATGGTCGCCCACTTCCTTGCGGCCAAACTCGGTCACGTCGCCGGTCACCACATAATCCGCGCCTTTGATGGTTTGCGTCTTTTGCGCGAGCGCGGCTTCCTGCTTCATTTCCGCGAGGTTGTCGCGGTCGAGCACATTAAAGCGGTTGGTCTGCTGCAAGTGCGTAATCAACAAGGTTTTGGCCTGACTTCCCAAGCGATCCACGCCATCCGAAAAAATCCCGCGCATATAGCTGGAACGATTATCGAATTTGCCCACGGCAATCGGCGCGCGCACGCCGGCAAAGGGACGCGCCGCGCTTTCCACTTTTGTAATGGCCACGGTTCGCGACGATTCGGTGGCGCAAGCGCTCACCCCAAGAACAGCCAGCAAAGCCAATGCAAGATACGGTTTCATGTTTTCTCCTCAAAAGTCTGGCGCAAGCATCCGGGATCGCAGCTTGACACGTCAAGCCCAGGCTGCTGACAAAGTCGGCTACATGCATTTTCAAGACCTCGGCAAAGCCGAGGTCGAAACATAACCTGCTGATTGTGCAGCCTTATTGATTTATACCCACCCCTTCCGTCCCCTCCCTGAGGGGACACCCCGCTTCGCGGGTGGGGTTTGTCA
>CAXYUI010000040.1:0-10020 GCA_964291975.1 uncultured Formivibrio sp.
TCATGGCCATAAACACCGTATGCCAGCAGATCAGGGCAATCGGGTTGGTCAGCAGGTTGCTGAAATTGATGCCCGCGCTTTCCGGGGTGATGCCATCAAAGCCGCGAATCGCCTGTGCCGTGTATTCGAGTACCCAGCCTGCGACCACGCTATAAAACGACAGAATCAGCAGCGCGCCGCCGATGCCCATTACACCGACTATCTTCCAAATCTTGGAGGCGCCGGCTTCCTTGGCCAGCAGACCCATCGTTTCGATCGGATTGCTTTGCCCGCGCCGTCCCAGCGTCAACTCCGCCATTAAAAGCGGCAGGCCGATCACCATAATGCAAGCGAGGTAAACCAGCACAAAGGCGCTGCCACCATTCTGCCCAGTCATGTACGGGAATTTCCAGATATTGCCCAGGCCTACGGCTGAGCCGATGGTGACCAAGAAGAAGGCCCAACGGCTGGACCAGTGCGCACGCTCGCCGGCGCTGTTGACGACTTTGTTTTCTTGCATTGCAAAAAAGCTCCAAATGTAGAATGGCCGCAATATTACCGATTTGTGATGCGATCGTGCGGTGATTTTTCTCTAAAAAGTGACTTTCCTGCCAAGCGTGTCGCATCTTGTTCTCATTGCGCAAAAATGCCACGCCGATCTTGACGCCCGACCTTACGGTGGCAGGGTAAACTCGCACTCATTCATCGTTCGTAATGCATGTCATGAAAAAGATTGTTCTCGCCAGCAACAACGCGGGCAAAGTCCGCGAATTCCGCCAACTCTTCGCCGAACTGGACATCGACATCATCCCGCAAGGTGAGCTGGGCGTCAGTGAAGCCGAAGAGCCCCATGCGACCTTTGTCGAAAATGCCCTGGCCAAAGCGCGTCATGCGGCGCGCGTCACTGGATTACCGGCGCTGGCCGATGATTCCGGCATTTGCGTGGCGGCGCTTGGCGGCGCTCCCGGCGTGTATTCAGCGCGCTATGCGGGCGAGCCCAAGTCCGATGCACGCAATAATCAGAAACTGGTCGCTACGCTGGCCGGACAAAGCAATCGGAATGCCTGGTACTACGCCGCGCTGGTGTTGGTGCGTCATGCGGATGATCCCCAGCCTTTGATCGCCGATGGCGCGTGTTATGGCGAAATCATTGATGCCCCGCGAGGGGAGGGGGGATTTGGCTATGATCCGCACTTTTTCCTGCCCGAATTGGGTCAGACGGTTGCTGAAATCAGTGCAAATGAGAAAGCGCGCATCTCGCATCGAGGCCGCGCCTTGCGCGAACTGATCGCCAAATTGCGGGAGCATGGGCTGTGAGCGCCGACGAAAAACGCTGGGCAGTCTGGTTGCGCGATGACGGCAGCGTGGTCTCCTGCACCGAAAAGGTGAAAGTGATGAACGAAAACCTCGATGAAGTGCAGCAAATGGCGCAAGACCTTTTTGAAGACGCGCTCTTGATGGAAGTCAGCGAAGCGCAGATTCGCGCCGTGCTGCACCGTCTGGTCGATGAACTGGTCAACCCGTACGGCCAAGCCTGATGCAGACGATTCAATTTGCGCCGCGTCGCCCTGCTTTGAGCGCCTTGCCGCCCTTGGCGCTGTACATCCATTTCCCCTGGTGCGTGCAGAAATGCCCGTATTGCGACTTCAATTCCCACGCGGTGAAAGCCGGCTTGCCGGAAGAGGCCTATATCGATGCATTGATTGCCGATTTGGAAACGTGTCTGCCTTTGGTGTGGGGACGGCCGATCGTATCGATTTTCATGGGCGGCGGCACGCCCAGCCTGTTTTCCGCCGCGAGCATGGATCGGCTGCTGGCGGCGATCCGCGCGCGCGTTCCGCTCTTGCCTGATGCGGAAATTACCTTGGAAGCGAATCCCGGCACTTTCGAGGCGGAAAAGTTTGCGGGCTATCGCGCCGCAGGGATTAACCGGCTTTCGATCGGCATTCAGAGTTTCGATGATGCCAAGCTCAAGGCGCTGGGGCGCATCCACAATGGCGGCGAGGCCTTGGCCGCGATCGACATTGCCCGAACCCATTTTGACAATTTCAATTTGGATTTGATGTATGGCTTGCCGCAGCAGACACTCGCGCAGGCGCTGGCCGATATCGATAGCGCCATCGCGGCGGGCTCAACCCATATTTCGGCCTACCAGCTCACGCTTGAACCCAACACCCTGTTTCACCGTTCCCCGCCCGCGTTGCCTGACGACGAGCTGGTGGCGGATATGCAAGAAGCGATTGAATCGCGACTGGCCGCCGCCGGTTTTGTGCATTACGAGACCTCCGCCTTTGCCCAGCCCGGCAGGCAGACGCGGCACAATCTGAACTACTGGCGCTTTGGCGACTATCTGGGCATCGGCGCGGGCGCGCACGCCAAAATCAGCTTTCCCGACCGCATCGTGCGGCAAGCGCGCTATCGCCAGCCTAGCGAATATCTGAGCGCCTTAAAGCAAGGCTCGGCGGTGCAGAGCGAAGAAATCGTGCCTGAAGATCAGTTGCCGTTTGAATTCATGCTTAATGCTTTGCGGCTGACCGACGGTTTTTCGCCCGACTTATTTCTGGCGCGCACGGGACTGCCTCTTTCGATCCTCTTGCCTGAACTGGATCGCGCCGAGGCTGAAGGGCTGATCGCCCGGACGCAAGGGCGCATCGTCCCCACTGCGCGTGGGCAGCGGTTTTTGAATGTGCTATTGGAGCGTTTTCTGCCGCACAACGAATGAACCGGCGCATTGCCGCTCAGGTGATATGCTGAAAAACATCTTTTCATTCAACCTTTTCCATCATGCCCACCGTCTCCAGAATCGAGAATTTGCTAGAGCGCGCCATGCTGCAAATGCAAGGTGGCAGTGCTGAGGCTTTGGTGTTTGCCGAAGAAGCGCGTGAGCTCGCGCAAGAACTGAGTAATCCGGTACTTGAAGCGCGTGCGCTGTGTCTGGAAGCGCAGGCGCTGTTTCTGGAGCGGCGCGCAGAAGATGCCTTGCTATTGCTTTCCCTGATGAGCGATGTCGAAGCGCCGGTGGGTGTGGGGGTGATGGTTGGAATGGCGTTGGGGCTCGAAGCGCGGATTCGTTTTGCCGCCGCCGATCTGGAAGGGGCGATTTCGTGCTGGGAGCGCTGTCGGGCGTTGCCAGATACCGCCATTTTGCCCGAAGACCGTATTCTGGCGCTGGTCGGACTGGGCCAGATTTTGCAGTGGGCCGCGCGCGCAGATGCCGCGCTCGTCTTGCACCGGCAGGCCGAAGCGCTGGCCATAGCGGCAGGAACTCCGCACTTGCAGAGTATTGCCCGCATCCAGATTGCGCACGATCTGGCTGAATTAGGTGATTTTGATGCGGCTCACCAGTTGCTGCAGGAAATCCAGCCACAGATTGCGCAAGAAGGTAATTACGCATTTGAAGCTGAAGCCTACGAGCTGGGCGGGGAGATTTGGCTGGGACGTGGTCAGATCGATAAAGCCAGCAGTCGCTTGACCGTGGCGCTAAAAATTTATCGCCTGCTCGGCAACCTTTGGGGACAGGCCGATTGCCTGTTGAATCAGGCGCGTTGCCATCTGGCGCGCGCGCAAACGGATGATGCGCTCGATATTCTGGGCGAAGTGCAGGACATCACCGCCACTTTCCCCTCACCGGGTATTCGGTGTGCGCTCTTTTCCGCCATGGCCGAAGCCCTGACTCAGCGCGGCGATGTGGCGTCGGCGCGTGTCGCCGAACAGGAATACCAGCTTTTGTGCGATGCGCTGCAGCGGGTGGCCGCGCGAATCGGGAAAACGGAAACATCATGAGCATTGCCGAAATTGACCGCATCAATCGTGAAGCGCAGCTGCGTTATCGCGATAAAAGTGGGGATACCTTGGCGCTGGCCGAAGAAGCTTGCCGTCTTGCTGTTGTGGTGGGTTATCGGCAAGGGTATACGCACGGCCTGCTCAATCATGGTCGCGCCTTGATGCTGCAAGGCGCTTATCACGAGGCGATTGCTCTGATTCGTCATGCTTTGGCTATGGCTGAAGACAACGGTTTTGCGCAGATCGGCGCGGAAGCCTTGCAGGAATCCGCGCGCGCGCATTACTCGATTGCCGAATACGACAGCGCGCTGGAATGCTGGTCGCGCTGCCTTGACGTTGCCAGTGCCGTTCAAGCGCACGACACCTGGCTGCAAGCCCTGATCGGCTTGGGGCAAATCTATTATGCGCATGGCGATTTTGATTCTGCGCTGACTCACCATCGCTGGGCGCTCAATAGCTGGCACAACGAAGATGGCTTACGCCTCAAGGCGGTCGCAGGCATCAATGTCGGCATTGATCTTTACCAGCTGGGTCGGCTTGAAGAAGCGCTGGAAACACTGCAAGCCGCGCTGGATGAGGCGCGTGTCACCCCAAGTCTGGAATGTGAAGGCGATGCGCTCGGCATCATCGGACTGGTTCGGCTGGCTTTGGGAGAAGTCGAGCTGGCTGATTTCGCCCTGATGGAAGCCTTGGCGATCAATAATCAGCGCAAACACGTCTGGGGCGTCGCCACCAACCTGCTTTCATTGGGAAAGTTGCGTGCACTGGGCGGCGATTTGGCCGGAGCGCAGCAGCTTTTGCAAGAAGCGCTGCTGATTGCAGAAACCATGGATACGCCGCATCTGGCTTTCCAAATCGAACAAACGCTGGCGGAGATTCTGGAGGCACAAGGTTTATGGCAGCAGGCGCTCCAGCATTTCAAGCGGTATCACAGCTTGCTGGTGCAAACACGCCATCAAGCCTCGCCGGATCGTTTGCAAGTCATGGAAATGCGGATCGAGATTGAACGTTCCCGGATTGAAAATTCGCGCCTGCGTCGGCTGCAGGCATCCGAGCGCCGCGAACGGAGTCGTTTTGAACAACTGGCCAGTGAAGATGCTTTGACGGGCTTATTGAATCGGCGTGGCTTTGAAGTGCAGGTGGAACAGCTGCTGCCCGAGCTGATTCGGCTGGAAACCCCGCTGTGCGCGCTGATGATCGATATCGATCACTTCAAGTCGATTAACGATAGCTGGGGGCATGAGGTTGGCGACAAGGTGTTGCGTCAGGTCGCCGCATTACTCAAATCAGGTTGTCGCCAGCACGATTTGGTCGCTCGCTGGGGTGGAGAAGAATTTGTTGTGCTGTTGCGTGGCCGAGATGGTCGCGGCGGCTTGGAAGTGGCCGAACGCTTGCGGGGGCTGGTGGCGGGTTGGGAGTGGTCAAAAATTCAGGCCGGTCTGGTCGCCACCGTTAGCTTGGGTGTGGCGGCCAGAACGACCGAAACGGCCTTGCCCGGTTTATTGGGGCGCGCTGACGAGCAATTGTATCTGGCCAAAAAAGCCGGCCGTAATGCAGTGGCCGGCTGAAATGGCTCAGCGCTTCTTGCTGGCTTTGCGGATTTGCGCCGCTTGATTGGCGTAGCGTTTGGCCTCTGCCTTGCCTTCTGCCGACAAAACTTCGACCAGACGATCAAGCGTGGCCAAGGTTTCTGCGCTGCGCGCGCCCTTGGCTTTTTCATTGAGCGCCAGCAACCCCTTGAGCGCTGATTCGATTTGTTGCGGTTGATTGCGCAACTTGCCAATGGACACCAAGCCTTCATAGGTCGTGACGCGTTCGGCATAAGGCGCTTGCCGGCGAGCCTGATTTTCCGCCAGCGTATTTAAGCCCGTTTGGGCGCGTTCAAAATGCCCCTGAGCCAGTTGCAGATTCACGATTTCAGTCAGCACAGCATCGCTTTCCGTTCCGCTTGCGCCGGATTTTTGCATGGTGTTCCAGACGCCTTGCAGCGCAGCTTCAGCTTGCGCGGTTTTCTTTTGCGCTTGGTACAGCCGCGCCAGACCCAGCTTGGCGTCCAGGACGCCGGGATGCTTGATCCCTTGAGTCGGTTCCAGTGTTTTCAGCGCCTTTGTGAAACCGGCTTCCGCCGCATCATACTGCCCCAGCGCCACCTGAGTGCGAGCCAGATCGATGCGGTTCTGTGCGGTTTCAGGATGATGCGGGCCGATGCCGAAGGCTTTTTCACGAATGCTCAGCGCGCGGGCGAAGTGGGTCGCCGCATCGCGAAAGCGGCCAGATTCATGCTGGATCTGCGCGAGCTGGCTCAGGGCTGCGGCCAGTGCCGGGTGCTGCGCGCCGTTTTTCTTTTCGGTCAGCGTGGCGGCGCGCAGATAAAGCGCTTCGGCCTGGGCGGGTTGATTCAGCAAGCGATAGGTGCGCGCCAGGTTGTTCATAAGCGGAATCAGCTCTGGCGCATCCTTGCCAAATCCCTTTTCGGCGGACTGTAATGATTCCTGCGATTTTTGCGCTGATTTCTCGTATTGCCCCTGCACATAGTAATTTTTGGCCTCCTCATTCAGCACTCGCCAATCTGCCGCATGAATCGCGCCAGAAAAGAACAGGAACAAGGCCATTACGTTTTTCGCAGTCATTTCTTAACCCGTCATTGAATTGCATCTTTTGAAATCCTAAACGCTCGCGTGCCAGCGGTCACCTTGTTGCAATTGTTTTTTTGTAACTTGCATGAAATTTGCTGGTGAATTTGGCCGGCGACGATAAAAAAAGCCATAGTGAAAAGCCTTCTTCATTCTCGAAGTCGATTCATGATTGCTGCACTTGAAGCCCGCCGCGCGGGTCTTTTTTCTAAACCGCACCGCTGGCCGAATCTGATTGCCGGGGTGATTGTTGGCATTGTGGCCTTGCCGCTGGGGATGGCCTTTGCCATTGCTTCGGGAGCCCGCCCCGAACAAGGGTTGTACACGGCCATGATCGCGGGCTTGCTGGTGTCGCTTTTTGGGGGGAGTCGGGTACAGATCTCGGGGCCGACCGGGGCTTTTATCGCGATTCTGGCCGGGGTGACGGCCAAATACGGCATCGATGGTTTGCAAGTGGCTTCGCTGATGGCTGGGATCATGCTGGTGGTCATGGGGATTGCCCGGATGGGCGCAGTGATCAAATTTATTCCAGCGCCGGTCATTATCGGGTTTACCTCCGGGATTGGCGTCATCATCTTTGTCGGGCAATGGAAAGATTTCTTTGGTTTGCCGACGCCCATCGGCGTCCATTTCCACGAAAAACTCTGGCATCTCATGGCCTCCTTGCCGCATTTGCATGGGGCGACCACCGCTCTGGCCGTGCTTTCTTTGTTGCTGGTGTGGTATTCGTCACGACTGCGTTGGTTGCGTCGTGTGCCCGGCCCGCTGACGGCGATGTTGGTGGCGACTTTTATCCAAGCCATCTTCCAATTTGATGGCGTCGCCACCATTGGCAGCGCCTTTGGCGGCATTCCGCGCGGCCTGCCGACATTCCATCTGCCCGATACGTCCCCGGCGCGGGTCATTGAGTTGCTCGGCCCCGCGTTCACCATCGCCATGTTAGGCGCGATCGAATCGCTGCTCTCGGCGGTGGTGGCCGATGGCATGAGCGGGAGCAAGCACGATTCGAATCAGGAGCTGATCGGGCAGGGTATTGCGAATATCGTCACCCCGCTGCTGGGGGGCTTTGCTTCGACCGGCGCGATCGCGCGCACCGCCACCAATATCCGCAACGGCGGCAATAGCCCGCTGGCGGGCATTGTTCACGCGCTGACGCTGGTGGCCATCTTGTTGTTGCTTGCGCCGCTGGCTGCGCATATTCCGCTCGCCGCCTTGGCCGCAATCTTGTTTGTCGTTGCGTGGAATATGAGCGAGGTGAAGCATTTCATCCGCATGGCACGTCGCGCGCCGCGTGCCGATGTCGCGATCCTGCTGATTACGTTTGCGCTGACCGTGTTCGCTGATCTGGTGGTCGCCGTCAACATTGGCGTGATCCTCGCCATCTTGCAATTTATGCGTCGCATGGCGGCCAGCGTGGAAGTGCAGCAGTTGGGCGTTCAGGAATTACAGCTGGAGCTATTGAGTCAGGGGCTGTTCGATATGCCAGAAGGCTTGGTCGTTTATGAGATCGACGGGCCATTTTTCTTTGGCGCGGTCGAACATTTCGAGCAAGCCTTGCTGTCTAGCCATACCGATCCGCGCGTGCTGATCGTCCGTCTGCGGCGCGTGCCCTTTATCGACATCACCGGCATCCATCAGCTCGAAGCAGTGATCGAAAAGCTGCAAAAGCGCGGCGTGCGGGTGATGTTGGCGGAAGCCAATGCGCGGGTTGCTGGCAAGCTGACCAGGGCGGGGGTGACCGCGCTGCTGCAAGAGGGCGATTTCTGCGCGGAATTTTCGCCATTACTGGCGCGCGCAGATCATCTGGGTGCTAGCCGGCCTGCGGTGCATCCGGGGCAGCTTAGCGAATATGCGCAGAAATTACTCCGAACCAGCCGGCAGTTTTTCGACAGCAGCGATGTGGGCTGACCACACTTTGCCTGCGTATCACATGATGGCAATGCGAAATAAGTCCACACAGGTTTACTCTGTGGGCAGAGCAAATCCGATAAAATCCAAAGTTTGATCTAGAACAAGTTTCACCGGAGACCCGTCGTGAAAGACGAAAGCCACGCCTTAGCCCAGCCAGAACGTCTGCGCGAAATTCCCTACAACTACACCTCGTTCTCCGACCGCGAAATCGTGATGCGGCTGTTGGGCGAAGACGCTTGGGTCATGCTCGACGAGCTGCGCCGCGAGCGCCGCACCGGCCGCTCTGCCCGCATGCTGTTTGAAGTGCTGGGCGACATCTGGGTGGTGAAGCGCAACCCCTATCTGCACGACGACATGATCGACAATCCCAAGCGTCACGCGCTGCTCGTCGAAGCCATGCGTCACCGTCTGGGCGAAATCGAATCGCGCCGCCACGGCAACGAGATGGTCGGCCAGTTGCTCACGCGCGCCAGCCGCGCCGTTGACGCCTTCGAGCGCGAATTTGCCGAGATGGCCGCGCTGCGCAAGAAAATCCTCAAACGCATGGGCGGCCTCACGCGCCGCGACAACATTTGTTTCGATGGTCTGGCGCGCGTCTCCCATGTGACCGATGCGACCGACTGGCGCGTCGAATACCCCTTTGTCGTGCTCGTGCCCGACACCGAAGCCGAAATGGCACCGCTGGTCGCCGCCTGTATCGAGCTCGGCCTCACCGTCATTCCGCGTGGCGGCGGCACGGGCTACACCGGCGGCGCAGGGCCGCCGGCGCCGATGTCGGCCGCCCTCAACCCCCCAAAACCCGGCCCCCCCCACCGCGTCGAAATGATGAAGATTCCGGGCGTGGATCACGAAGTCGCCACCATCCAGTGCGGCGCCGGCGTGGTGACGCGCCGCGTGATGGATGTCGCCGAAGAGCATGGCCTCGTGTTCGCGGTCGACCCGACTTCGGCCGATTCCTCGTGCATCGGCGGCAATGTCGCGATGAACGCGGGCGGCAAGAAGGCGGTGATGTGGGGCACGGCGCTCGACAACCTCGTGAGCTGGAAGATGGTCGATCCGGACGGCAACTGGCTCTTTATCGAGCGCACGGATCACAACCTCGGCAAGATCCACGATGCCGCGGTGGCGACCTTCCACATCCGCCGCTTCAAGCCCGACGGCAAGACCTTGCTGGGCGAGGAAACGCTGGCGATCCCCGGCGCGCAATTCCGCAAACACGGTCTGGGCAAGGATGTCACCGACAAATTCCTCGCTGGCCTGCCCGGCATCCAGAAAGAAGGCTGCGACGGCCTGATTACCTCGGCGCGTTTCCTGCTGCACCGCATGCCCACGCATGTGCGCACGGTCTGTCTGGAATTCTTCGGCACGGTCGCGCAGGCGACGCCGGCCATCGTCGAGATCAAGAACTACCTCGACGGCAATCCGGATGCCGTACTCGCCGGCCTCGAACACCTCGACTGGCGCTATGTGCGCGCCGTCGGCTACGCGACCAAGGCCAAGGGCCGTGGCCGGCCGAAGATGGTGCTGGTTGCCGATATCGCCTCGGACAACGAAGCTGCCGTCGGCGAAGCGGCTTCGCAAGTCGTGCGCATCGCCAATGCGCGCGGCGGCGAAGGCTTTATCGCGGTGACGGCGGAAGCCCGCAAGCGCTTCTGGCTCGACCGCTCCAAGACCGCCGCAATCGCCAAACACACCAACGCCTTCAAGGTGAACG